>JARLIC010000007.1 GCA_031291905.1 Minisyncoccota bacterium | reverse complement strand
CTCGCCAAACCCGGAAACTTCGTTCTTCCCCTACAACTGCATCTCCCTGTCGCCCAACCCTCTCCTCATCACCCCGCCCGCCACTCCTCCGCACTTCGATCTATCAGATCCGTCGCCATTACGCTTCACTTGTGACGCGCCAGCACCAGCGCCGGCACCCGCATCCGCATCCTCAGCTATGGTACCAGACTCGTCGTCCTCGTACTCGCCAGCTTCATCGGAAAAGCAGCAGAAAGAGACCGCGATCGACGCGCCAGCCAAGAAGACCAGGGGCCGCAAACGGCTCCATGTGACTGAGGAACAGAAGAAGGAGGCGATGGCAAAACGTGTCGAGCGCAACCGATTCTTTGCGCGCGAGAACAGGAAGAAGAAGAAGGAGTACATCGTGATTCTCGAGAACCGGGTCCAGGCCCTCACCTCAGAACTCGAGTTCTACAAAAGGAGAGTCGCGGAGTTCGAGGCCAGGGAACACGAGTACGGGCAGAACTTCAAGCAGTTCTATCAGCAAGTGAAGTTGTACGCGCAGCACTTCGAGGAACAGCGCATGCTCGATATGGCCCTGCTGGCACAGCAGTCGGCACACAACATCTCGGAGATCTCCCACGTTATGAAGTCGTCCATAGAGGACAAACGAAGGATGCTAGACATGATAGGCGAGACCTTCATCGATTTTTCGTTCTCCCAGCCGTACCAGCGCATCATGAACATGCTCGAGCACAGCAGCGATGTCGTCTCCAAAGAGTGCACGGAAGATGAAGTCGGGATCGGTACAACAATATGTGGTTTTATAGTGATATAGTCAAGCGCATCGAGAAGGATGCCGCTATGATCATGCTAGGCTATCCAGACATCCGCGACTTCATGCTTGAGGCCAACAAAAAGATGAAGAGGAACGTCAAAAAGTATTTCTGCACGATCAGGAGCATAAAAGACCAGTTGTCGCGGATGGACGTTTTCATGATGGAGCGCATGGTTCCCAGACTCAGTCCTTTATCAATCATTAACCTGGCGAACGGAATACGTCTCATGATGGACCCGCGTGAGGCCATCCTGATCCAGCGCGATCCCAGTTATGTCAGGGCCATCCTCGGTCCGGATACTGGCAAAGCCAAGGTGGAAGACGAGCCTCAGAAGCCGTCAGGACAAAAATAGTACAAGTTGCTATCTTCTTTTATCATCATAATCAGTACCGCAATTTGTGTATGCGTCTCTCGCTCTCCGCCAAACGTTTCAGTTATGGGGTTTTGGGGTTTTGGGGTTTTGGGGTTTTGGGGTTTTGG
>JARLIC010000073.1 GCA_031291905.1 Minisyncoccota bacterium | reverse complement strand
TTGAACTCCTTGAGCGGCGCGCCCGCCACGCGCTGGGTCGGCGAATCGGGCGTGACGAACTCGGGATATTGCGTCTCGAGGTCGAAAAGCTCCTTCTTCAGCGTGTCGAGCGCCGAATCCGGAATATCGGAAATATCCAGCACGTGATAATCGTAACGGAACTTGTCGATCTGTTTTTTCAATTTTTCGATGCGCTCTTTCGCGCGCTCCTTCTCCACTTTATTCCCGTTTGGCATTTGAAATTTGGAACTTGGAACTTATTTGGGATTCAGCTATTTGGATCTTGGCGTTTACGAAGGCCCTACGGATCCGTCGTGGTCGCCCCCGTGAGCGAGACCGCGAACGCGCGCTTGCTGCTGACCGACGTGCCGACCGTGATCGCGCTCACCGCGGAGTTCACGTCACTGCAGGTCGAGGGACTCCCGTTGACGTCCGAACAGGTGCTCGCCACGGTCGCACCGCTCGCGGAGAGCGTGCCCGCCGGATTGCCGGGTAATGCAACCTCGCCGGAGCAGCGCGCGGGCGTCGCGAGCCCGCAGTAATAATCGAAAAGGGTCCATTCCACTCCCGCATCCGCGGCAAATATCGCCTTCGCGGAGTTCTGCGAATCGTTCGCGGCGCGCAATTGGTACAGCGTCAAAAGTCCCGCCACCGCCGTCGCGCCGAGAATTGCCCCGCCGAGCGAAAGTACGGCGATCAGCATCGCCTGTCCGGACCGGCCGTTCTTGAGTTCCGCGCAGCCCATGATCATAGTTCAATTATACGTCAGGCAACAAAAAAACGCCCATTGGCGCTTCCGGTTCGAGAGTAATTTGTGGGGAGAAAGAGGCAAGCCTTTCTCCCCACGCGATGAATGAATTGGGTATGTCGACCTTGGGCTTGCAGTGCCCGGGGTCCGCGTCTGACTTAAGGACGCGGGGTGACATCCCAGGAATTCAGCTAATCCCTGTAGATACTACAACCAGTATAGCGGAAATTATCGATTCGTCAAGAGTCGCCGGACGACCCCTTTCGAAGCCGCCCGGCGGGTTAAAACCGGTCATTTCAGCGCGACCATACGATCACGCCTCGATAGCCGGTCAGTTGACGAACACGCCCGTCTATACCTGCCTGGAACCGTTCGTTGTTGATACCCGCAACCAGGTTGTCGGTAGCCTTGGCCGCCAACAGTCCGATCGCAACATATCGCCAACGCCCTCCCCGAAGGTACAACCGATTGGAGAACCGCTCGACTCCGACATTCAGAAGCACGTTGGCGCTGACCGCCGTGAACGTGTTCTGTCTGCCCAAGCAGCCCGCCCAACCGACCTCCGTTACCGTGTAGTGCATCAAGAGCGTGTTGTTGTCCGCTCTGTATGCCATGGTAGGATGGCCCAAACCGTTTGCCGTGGTCGATGCGTCCAACCACGTACCTGCGGCGAGATAGCCCCGCGAGGCCCAATGAACGAAGTCGATCTTATCCGGCTTCTTTCTTATGGGCTCCTTGGGACGCACCTCTTCCGTAAGGTCTGTGGTTTGAGCATGGATGCGCGGCGGACTTACTAGGGCCGCCGTGCATAACGTCGCAATCAGGCAGATTCTGACAGCGATAGTCATATTTTTCACCCCTTTTTGTAAGGTACGAATCACGACATGCTGCAAACATGCCGCAGGGGCATTATACCTCCGTTCGGCGAAAAAGTAAAGAACAAGATTGAAATACTGTCAAGTGCATTGTGCGGTGCGGCGGACGGGCGCATATTTTCCGATAGTTTGCTAAAATGATCGTATGGCCATCGAATTCGAAGCAAAGTTCCTGAACGTGAGCAAGAGCGAGGTCCGCGCGCGCCTCGCGTCGAGGAACGCGACGATCGTGCGTCCGGAGTTCCTCCAGAAGCGCGTCAATTTCGACCTCTTCGGCGAAAAGAAATCCGTGCATGCATGGATCCGCGTGCGCGACGAATACGACAAGATCACCCTTGCGGTGAAGAGGATCGAGGGCGACCGCATCCAGGACCAGACGGAGATATCCGTGACCGTCGACGATTTCGAGAAGACCGTCGCGATCTTCGAGGCGATCGGGTGCCCGCGGCGGGGCCTCCAGGAATCCCGGCGTGAGCTCTGGAACTTCCGGGGCGTCGAGGTCATGATCGACGAATGGCCGGGGCTCGAACCGTACGTCGAGATCGAGGGTCCGACCGAACGAGCCGTGCTCGACGCATCGGAAGCGCTCGGCTTCGATTATTCGCAGGCGGTATTCGGCTCGGCCGGGAAGGTCTATCTCCTCCGCTACGGCATGAGCGCCGAGGAGGTCGCCGAAAAATACGGCGCGATCGCGTTCTCCAACGAGAAGCTCAAGGAACTGCAACGGAACACTCCGCTGAAATAGCGAGATCGATCCGAAAGAACATTCGCGAAAAGCGTTATTGGGATATCTGGGAAATATTTCTTGAGAATTCCTTCAGGCACTCCTCCAGATAGGCCACTGTTTTGTAGTTTCCAACCTCCGAGGGATCGATCCAGGTATATTCCTCGTGCTCCTCGGGATTGAGCGTGATTTCGCCACCGGGATACTTCGCCATAAAAACAAGCGTAACGAACTGTTTGTTCTTGCCGACATCCACATTCGAATATTCGAAAAATAAGCGAGGGGTTTGAACATCCAACCCCGTCTCCTCTTTTATTTCGCGGATCGCGCCTACGGCGGGATCTTCGCCATCCTCCAATGTACCACCGGGAATATCCCAGTATTCCGCCAACACATCGTTTATCTTCGAGCGTTTTATGACCAGCACCTTGCCTTCGTCGCCGTAGATGACTGTGTGAATAATAAGGCCCTTATCCATGACGTTTGTTTTTGATTTTTTCTATATCTTTTTTGATGTCTTTCACCCATCCGCTCTGCTTCATATTCAAGCCTTTATACACATCTTTTTTGTATTCCGTTTCGAGTAATTTTTCAGTAACAAGCGCCCAGCGCAATGCTTTCTTTGTTTCTCCAATTTGTTCATAAAAACGGAAAAGATTATGCGGCGTTCCAAAATCATCCTTTGGAGTATCGCGGTATTCTTTTAGAAACCACCTCTCCGCATTTTTCAGATCACCCAAAATCCTATAGATATTACCTATCCCGAGTGCGCCATGTTCGCTTTTGGGAAGTTTCATCATTTGGCGATATGCCTTCTTCTGAAAATCGAGCGCCTTCCTGTAATTGCCCCGTATGCTGTAAATTCTTCCAATGCCATAAAGCGCATGAAAGAATGTCGGATCACTTTTCAGGATATTTTCATAGAGCGCCCGCGCTTCGCGAAGATAATGCTCTTTTGCCTTCCCTTTACTTTGCATTGCCAGATGGTCATAAAGTAATCCCAGCCGATAATCCAGGCCTTTACCCAATTCGAATTTTCTGCGATATCTCTCAAAAACATCGATTGCCCAACGATAGCGGACATTCGCTATTGCGATACCGCTTACTTTATTAAGTCGGTCTTTGGCTGATTTTGATAACGGTTTTTTAACGGAGAGGTGGCTCATTATGTTGGCTTAAATTTTAGTGCCATTCCGCCCACTCGACCAACCGGGAACGGGGCTTCAAAAGCTTTTCCCCGCGCCACTTCCTCCGCATCCTTTTTTCAAATTGATAGATGTTCTCGTTGGGATCACGCAGATATTTCTTCCAATCCGGAAGGATCTTTTTATTCAAATCAACAAGATACTTATGTCCCAAAGGAATCCCGTCCTCCTCGAAATATTTTCCACCGCCGTTCAGACGGATACGCAACTCGTTATCGCAGGAAAGCTCGATCAATGAATGCATCAGGTGCGGCGCCGAACGGGTGTTCGCGGTAACATGATGCATTATCTCGTGCCAAAGGTATACGACGGCATAGTTCTTCCATTCATCGGGATGCGACCACGCGATCGCATTTTCTTCCGCATACGACCTCCCGCGCGGTAGGCACGGATGCGAGATGAATATTCTGATTTTCCTATCGATCTCCAAAATATCAAGCTTGGTGATATCGCCGAGATGCCGGACCGAATCGATATAATTCCTATTCCACTGCTCCTCTATGGTTGATGCATATCGCTCGGTCTCGTGGAATACTTTTTTGAAATCGTTGGTTTTATATATTGAGGAAAGGCTCTCTTTGAGATCGGCCGTTGCGCGAGGCAGTCCCCTTGCGAGTCCGCCATCGATCACGAGAGGCTCCAGATTTTGGGAAAGCACCCGGTAGAGCTGCTTATTCATTTCCCACACTTTTCGCTTGAGCCTCAAAAAAGGAAGATGGTCTGAATAACTTTTAAGAATATGCTGAAGGATAAAATCCTTATCGACAACGAATTCGAGAGTTATCATGGTTAAAGCAGTGTTTTAAGTGCCGTAAGATAGTATCCGCCACCCCGAGTAGTGACCGATGGCTTACGAAAATCATAGCACAGTGCCTCCTCGAGCGGCCATCCGCAAGCCTCCACGGCCAGCATTGCCAGGAATGCGCTATAACAGCTCCAATTCATTCCCGAAGAATGCCAGGATCAGCGACTGCGCATCGACGACTTTCGAGATAGGCTTGCCGGCGCCGTGCCCGGCATCGATCTCCGTATGAACGAAAACGGGGTTCTTTTTATTGGTCGACTGCAACATGGCCGCCATCTTGCGCGCATGGAGCGGATCGACGCGCGAATCCCTGTCGCCCACCATGAACAGCATCGCGGGATATTCCGTGCCGTTCTTCACGTTATGATACGGGCTCCACATAAGAATACGGGCAAGATCGGCGGGATCCGAAGGATCGCCATATTCGTGCACCCACCTGAGCGCCATCCCGAATTTCGGAAAACGGACCATATCGGTGAGCGGCACCCTTGCGCACGCGGCTTTGAAAAGGTCCGGCCGCTGGACCTCGACCGCCGATACCAAAAGGCCACCATTGCTCCCGCCTAATATTCCCAAATGCTCCCGGTCCGTATACTTTTGCGCGATGAGATATTCCGCCGCGGCGATGAAATCGTCGAAGCTGTTCTGTTTCTTGTCCTTTATACCGTCGAGATGCCACTTCTCGCCGAATTCGCCGCCGCCGCGGATGTTTGCGACCGCGAATATGCCGCCGTGGGCGACCCATGGTATCCAATTGCGCATGAACGACGGTTCCTGATTCGAACCGAATCCACCATATGCATAAAGGATGGTCGGCACCGCGCCAAGCGTAAGCCCTTTTTTGTGAAAAATGAACATCGGCACCTTGGTGCCATCTTTTGAGACGAACCACTCCTGTGTGGTCTCATATTGATCGGGATCGATCGGGCTCTCCGTTTTGCGATATACCGAGTATGCGTCGGCCACGGTATCGTAGCGATAGGAGATCCAGGGAAATGCGAACGATTCCACCCCGTAGGAGAACTCCGACTCGGTCTCCATTCCGGTGACGCCTTCCATGCTCGCATATTCCGGGAGCGGGATCGTCCCGGTCTCTTTGTTGTCGTGGTCCAGCACAATCACCCGGGCGCATGCGTTCACGAGATATCCAAGCAAGATCTTGTCCTTGGTGACATCCACAAAACTAAGAACGTGTTCCTTTTCGGGAACGAACTCCTTCCATTGTTCGATCGGCTTGTATATCTCCTCCAATGGCGCGGACAGTATCCGATAATTGTTGGCATGATAATTCGTAAACATAAGCACCTTATCAGCCAAAAATCGAGGAGAGAACTGCGCGGGGATTCCCGCAACAAGCGGCTTCGTCGTCTTCTTGTCCGCATCATAAAGATAGACCTCGTTCTCCGTCCATGTTCGGGAAACATCGATGGTGAGATACTGCCCATCAAGAGACAATGACAACGAGATCATATCGTCCTTCGGCCTCCCTTCGCCGAATATGAGCTCGTCGGAACCCGGATCGCTTCCCAATTCATGCAGATACACCTTCACGTGCAGATGTTCCTCGTTCTGGGGCACCGTTCCCGGACGGGGATTTCTGGTGTAAAAGAATCCCGACCCGTCGGGAAGCCAGCAAATGGAAGAATGACGGCATCGGACGATCTCATCCGGAAGATCCGTTTTCCTCTGCACGTCGAAAACGCGTAAGGTTGCCATCTCGTCCCCTCCCTCCGAAAGTCCGTAGGCGATCAAATTACCTTCATGATGGGGAACCCAATAATCCAGACTCACCGTGTTGCCTTCTTTTCTCCCGTTCGGATCGATCAGTTTTATGGGCTCCCCCTCAAGGCCATAGCGCACATAGAGCGCCATTTGATCCTCCCCGGGACGCCGTTCCATATAAAAATAACGGCCGTTCACATATAACGGGTTGGAAAATGTTGTCACCTCGAAGTCTTTTACAAGCTCCTCGGCAAACGCTTTCTGCCGTGGATCCCGCAATTGGAGATCCGCATATTCGTTTTGTTGCGCGATCCATTGCCGCACTTCCGGCTGCCCGGCATCCTCAAGCCAGCGATAGGGGTCGGCAACCACGCGACCACCGATCTCCTCGTTGGTATTTTCTTTCCTGCTTTCGGGGAATATCATGCCTCTATAATACCGTAAACGAATCCCAACACAAAACCAACGCCGATACTATCCTTTGATCGTCACCCTATGATACGACTTCTTCCCTTTGCGGAG
>JARLIC010000002.1 GCA_031291905.1 Minisyncoccota bacterium | reverse complement strand
GGCGAGCTCGTCGGTGGCTATCGTGAACTGATTCAGGCATTCTATGCCGCGCAGAGAGCGAAGCAGAATCTTCCGGCCATTGATTCCACCCTCCTAGTCACCGGCCAGGTGCTACATCCTGCTGATCACACGAAGGCAGAGGATTACATTTTCGCTCGAGTCGCGGAGCAGACACACAGGAAGATCGGTCGCCCTGAAGCTGATCAGTACGGTATCTTCCGTGCTCCGCAGGAGAATGCTCTTCAACCGCCTTTCTGGATCGCTCGAATCAAGAATTATTACTCACCAACACCGGAGCAGGCGCAGCTCGAGCAGGATTCTCCGGATCTCGCCGTGGATGAAACGACTTATGAAGTTCGACCCGAGAAGAAAGTCGATCCGAATTCGAAGGCGAAGTCCGGTCGTTCGAAAAAGAAGGATCAGTTGGAGAAGAATGAGGATGAACTCTTCCGGAACACACATCTGCGCGTGGATTGGTGGGAGCATTTTGAACCAACTGGGAAAGCGGCCAAGTCTGGCGCCGCAAGCGTTGCCAAGTCTGTCACAAGTGCAAAGGCATCAAAGAGAGCAGGAGGAGCGCAGGCGAAGGGAGCTGCCAACAAGGTCCCGAAGAAATCGGATGGACAGGATGCGTCCTCAGCCTCGCGTGCTCGTCGCTCAGCCGCTCTCGCATCGGAAACTAAGACAAAGAAGCTTGTCGACGTGGATGATGGCGCGGATGATCAAGACTCAAACTTTGATGACCTGCCTCTCTCGACGCAGCTGGCGAGTGTGGCAGAAGAGGCAGAGGAAGTTGCTTCCGAGAAGGAGAATGATGACTCCGAGGAGGGGACGATACCGCTGTCGCAGCTTGCAGATATCATGAATAACAAGCGCCGCCAGGCCTCTTCCTCATCATCTGCTCCTTCTTCCTCCGACGTCGAAGCTCCGCCTGCCTTCAGTATCGAACTTCTGAGGCAGTGGCAAAATCTCACTTACAAGGCCTGTGGGGAGAAGAAATTTCAACACCAGCTGGTAGAAGTCGGCACATTAATTCATTGGGGTCCTCGGAAGCAAATCTTCACGAGCAAACATCCTCCAAGGCTCACAGCCGCAGCTTGGAAGGCCGTAGCTCAAGATCTGACACAGGATCACAAATCTGCTCCGTAATCTGCCCTCATCAACGCATCCCATACGATGCCACGAATGCCTCCTTTAGTCTACTCCTCTCCTCCTCGAGTCGATGTCTCGAAGGCTCGAGATTCTCTCTCAAGACTTTGTGATTTTCGGGTGGTTCCCGAGAATTGTTCAGTCCTCGGAATTTTTCTCAAGTCTCAAGGCCGACATCAGTCTACTCCACTCTCG
>JARLIC010000072.1 GCA_031291905.1 Minisyncoccota bacterium | reverse complement strand
GAGGTGCAGCGGGAGAGAGGGAGTTTGAAAAGAAACGCAATGTGGGCGGGCGGGTGAATATGGGGTGCACGTAAGGATTTAGGTATAATATAAATATATTTGGTGCGATGGCTGATAAGGCACAGATAGAGGACCTGATAAAGAAGAAGCTGGCGGAGCTGGAGATCGCGAACCCGACGCTATCGGAGGAGGAGGCCAAGAAACAGAAGGCCGAGCTGAAGGCGGAACTCAAGGGCGCCAAGGACATCATGAACGACTCTGCAAAGTCTGTCGCCGACAAGATCAAGCTCCTCTACGATTTCGTCTCTGCCGCTGTACCCGCGCTTTTTGTTAATCTCCTGTATAGGCCGACAAGGACGGCGAAAACGAGGTCCTCCTTCGCAAGGTTAACAAGAAGCTGAGGGAGGTGCAGAAGGATCGTGACGAGGCCATAAATTCGGCCGACCGCACGGAACGCGAGCGTAATCAGCTCAAGTCGCAGTGCATCGAGATCCAGAGTCGCAACAAAGAGATGCAGGCAAGGTTCCCCTTATAACATCGCACGATAGGAGAAGAATGGGAAGCTGGACGGAGAGGAGGAGGCGGAACGGAAGAAGATCCGGGCGGACTTCGACAAGGCGGTGAAAGAGTTCAAGCAGAAGGTGGCGGGGGAGGTGAACGAGGCGGAACTCAAGAAGAAGAACGAGGAGCTCAAGGCCGAGATGCAGACGCTCATGGAGGACAACAAGAAGAACAGCGAGGAGATCGAAGTCAAAATCAAGGAAAAGCAGAAGTCCAGCGAGGCCGTCCAGGAGAAGCTCAAGACCATGATGCAGACTCGCTTTGAGGAGCTCATCAGCGATTCTACCAAAGAAAAGAAGACGCAGATCGAGCTGCTGCAGAAGGAACAGGAGATGAAGGCGCAGATACAGATGTATGAGAGCAACTTCGACCAGCTCAACGACTCTCTTCGCAAAAGCGGACAGGTCTTCTCGCGGCTGAAGAAGGAGCTCAAGAAGGTTCTTGTTTTCCGGTTCTTAAAGCAGAGTAGAAAACGGAGATGCAGAAGAACGTGGAGGTGCAGCGGACAGAGCTGATGAAGATCAAGGATGAGTTCGATGCGGAGCTAATCGAGCAGAATGAGAAGCTGAAGAAGATAAATGCGGAGAGGGACGTACTGAGGGAGATGTGCCAGACTCTGCAGAAGGAGATCATGAAGTCCGCGGCTGTCGTTCCCGTGGCTCCGGCCCAGGTTCCAGCGGCCGCTCAGCAGAGCCATTAAGCATCGTGATAAATCGTGTGTGTGCAACGTGCTCACTCTGTTATCCGTGTGTCTGCTGATGAATTAGAGGACGAGGGGTTTTGGGGTTTTGGGGTTTTGGGGTTTTGG
>JARLIC010000006.1 GCA_031291905.1 Minisyncoccota bacterium | reverse complement strand
GAGCACACATCGCCAAACAACAAACAAAATGGCGGAGAGAATGATAAAATGAGCGGAGGAGCTACTTCTCTGGGACAGTCTTGAGAGCCTGCTCAACCTTGGCATGCATCTCGGCCAGCCTTTCCGGGTTCTCCTTGCTGTACTTCTTCTCCATCCGCGGGTAGAACGTGTGCTCAATGTAGTAGTAGAGGTTCTCCCTGAACTCGGCGGCCTTCACATTGCGGTTCAGGTTGCTGAATACTATGGTGAGCTCCGTCGCCGCCCTATTTCGTGTGGTTAGCTAGGTGTATGCGCGTACATGGGCACGAACAGCTCTTCTAGCACGATGTTGAGGAAGATGATCTGGTATTCCGACATATTCTGGAAGTCGAGGCCGCGGAGGGCGGCGATGGGCAGGGCGAAGGTGTGGACCATCTCCGCCGCAAGTCGTGCCAGGTTGTTGATCTTTCTCAGAGTGTACCTGTGCAGGTTCTTCATGTGGTCCCACAGCGTGTACTGGAACGTGATCTTGTTGTCCCTTTTGTTCTCGCACAGCTTCTGTCCCAGCAGAGCGTAGAAGCGGTTGTAGTACTTCTCCTGTCCGCAGCAATTCATCAGCACTCTAACGATCTCCTTCTCCTATTTCCGCATGTCACACCAGGGGACGAACCTGGGCCTTGGTGAGACTGAGGTGGACCAGCTTCTCGAACGCATCCACATAGTCGTCTGCAGTCATCATCGAAGCGAAGATGATCTTCATGACCTGGGTGTTCATCTTCTGCTCCACAGCGATGTCTTCGAGCGCCTGCAGTTCCCCGGCCAGTCCGCCCGTCTTCATCTTCACAGCATGTTACGATCCGGGGTACCTTTATCTTCTTGAGCTTTTCGCGCTCGATCTCCTTGGGCTCGGAAGCATCGGGAACGTGGGCCAGTTCCGCCCAGGTGATCTCGATGGGTCCGCTGCCCATCTCTGACCTCAGTTGTGGGTTGGTTCTGAGCCAGGTCTGCAGCGGCAAGACCTTCTGTCTCGCCACATCGTGGAACTCCTGCTTCTTGTTGTTCCTCAGGCTCTCCAGCGCCTCAGCGAAATACTCGAGCCGCTTCTTTATCCCCTCAGTCAAATCGGAAGCCTTTCTCTTGGTCTCCAGCAGCTCAATGAACCCCTTGAGCTTCAGGGGGTCTTCCTTTCGGAGCTCGGCCCCAACGTGTTGTATGTAGTGGCTCATGATGTCGATGCTGAAGACGGTAATCTTCTGGGCCAACTCAGTGAGCACCTCAAATATCAGCCCGCTCTTGACCGCGCCCAGCTGATAGAAGCACATGACAGCGTATAATGCATTCTTTCTGATGTTCGCGGTCTCTTCCGCCGTCGACCCGTTCACGTAATGAAGGTAGACCTCGCGGAGGACGCGGCGCATGAGCGACTCGCCCATGAACTTTGACATCGCGACCACGAATGCGCAGTACACCGGCTGCAGGTATGCCAATGCCTATTTTCGTGTAAACTAGCGTGACCAACCTGAATAGGCTTGACGGCGGAGGCCAGGAAGGAGTCGAGCACCACCTGCTGCAGGATGGCGACGACTTCTGTGGAACTTGAGGCTGCGGATAGCAGCTTGATCGCCTGTTCGAACATGATCTCGATGTTGCCCTCCGAGAGTCTATTAAATATGCCGCGAAGCTTCTTCTTGCACTCCTCGATGTCGGTCTCGGGCGTGGGCTTCTCGGGCTGCTTCTTTTCGTCCTCCTCCGGCGAGGCCTTCTGCTCCTCGTCTTCGACTTCTCCTTCGGCCTCTTCCTCCGGAGAATGCTCTTCTTCCCCCTCGTCCTCCATTTCACCTTCTGACTCCTCTTCCTCTTCATCCTCCTCACCCATCTCTTTTTCAGGCTTCTTGCCCTCTTCCTCCTTGTCTTCTTCTGCATCTTCGGCTTCCTTCCCGGCCTCCTTCTCTGGCTTATTTTTGCCCTCTTCATCATCGTCATTCTCACCCTGGTCCTCGTCTCCACCAATATCCTTCTTAACCTTGCGGTCGATGCCCTCAAGGAAGTCGATCAGGTCCTCATCAAAGTTGTCGCCTGCGAACCTACGTTTCAGCTGCTGCTTCTTCTTGACGTCGCCGTGGACCCCCAGCTTCTTCTCCAGCTGTTCCATCTCTTGGTCGAGCTTGTGGATCTCCGCCAGATGGAGCTCGGTCTCCTCCTCCTTCGCGCTCTTCTTATTTTCCGGCGATGCCTTCTTCACAACGAGGGAGGCCTTCTTCTTCGCTGCCTTGTCTGCGGACTTCTTCTTTCTGTCCTCCGGGGTGATTAGACCCATATTCTTCTCGAGGGACTGGTAAAAGCTGTCCAGGACAGTACTAGCGAGATTTGGTTTGGATGAAAATACCGGTTCTTGCTGTGGAATGCGGCGTTGCGTACCTTCTTCTCCTTTCTCTGGATCTTGCGCATCATTTTCCTGGGAATATTGTTGGGGTGCCCTTCCATTTCGCTAATATAATTCGTGGCTGTGAGACTGCCTATAATTCGCCTTCATCCACAGCAAGGGCCTGATGAGAGGGGTGCGGGGTTTTGGGGTTTTGGGGTTTTGGGGTTTTGG
>JARLIC010000071.1 GCA_031291905.1 Minisyncoccota bacterium | reverse complement strand
CCAAAACCCCAAAACCCCAAAACCCCAAAACCCCATCGCACTCGCACCGACTCCTCTATCGGTATATCGACACCTCTGCTTCAGTAATCAAAGCATGTTATCTAGCACCCGCACTTCTTTCCGCCGAATCGAGCTCCCCTGCTATCTAGCTTCAACGAGTTGGGAACGTATGGCAGCACTCTACACCCGTTATCGCCACCGGGAAATACATCGACGGTCTGCGTCGTCTCAATGCCAGTCCAGCGACAGCAGAGAAGGCCTCCTGAACACCGAGACCGGTCTTGGCGGAAACCTCGAAGTACAGCACGCCGCCGTTGCTTTTGCACCAGGCGCGAGCCTTCTCCGAGGAGACCTTCCTGTCCTTCTCCCGGTCCACCTTGTTCGCTATCAGCACGAAGGGAAACGTGCCCGCGTCGCGGGTTGAGGCCCGGTCCAGGAACTCTTTGCACCACTTGGGCACATCGCCGAAGGTGTCGGGCTGGGTCACGTCGAACACGATTACACAACAGTCCGAGCCTTTGTAGAAGGCGCCACCAAGGCTGAGGAACCGTTCCTGTCCGACCGTGTCCCAGATCTGGAGACAGACTTTATGCCCGTCCACCTCGACGTCCTGGGTGAAGAAGTCGGCGCCGATGGTGGACTTGTACATGGGAACGAACTTCTTTTCACGAAACCTGACGATGTATAAGAAGGGAATTACTGGCGAATGAGAGAAGTCTTGCCCACACTACCGGCGCGGTTATGTGCCATGCGATTACCCGCTGTTGCCGATGACGATCGACTTCAGTGTTGTCTTCCTCTTCATTTCACTGGTCTTATAAGATAATAAACTTAGTTGCTACACGCGAGTCCGGAACAATTAATCTAGTCTCACGCACGAACCCGCACCGACTTATTCCTACTCGTACTGACCTGCATCTCCCAGCATGTGCGCAAGTTCCGACATCACGTCATCATCGTTATCATGCTCTTACCTTGCTTATGCCGCACCGCCCTTCTTCTCCTCCGTCTTGGCCTTGTCGTCGATCTCATCAATCTTTATCGTCTTCTTAACAAACTGCTCGGCCTTCTGCCGCTGGACCTCCGCGAGTTCCTCCTCATCCTCAACAGCGACGTCAAGATTGGCGCCGGCAGCCTCCTGGGCCTGCTCGAGGTCGCGGAGTCGCTCGCTTTCGACCTCCTTCATCTTGTCACATTCGATGGACGCGGCCAGCACTCCCTCCCGCACCTCGCGCGCCGGGTCCGTCTGCAGCAGCTGCATTATCCGATTTATGTGCACGTTCTTGGCCAGGACGCCGGAGCACTTCATGTGGTTGTGCAGGATCCTCGCCAAGGATAGCCGGACGTTTATCACTCGGTCCTTCTGCAGGGCGAGGAACTGGGTGAGGAGGTACTGGTCGAAGAGCGCCTCGTTGCACATGAAGCCTTCGCAGATGCAGAGGAAGGTCTGACGGTCGCGGAATTGAGGCGAGGAGAACAACTTGAGTATGAAGTTCATAGCTTCGTCGAAGTACGTCTGCTCCGAGTGCAGCAGCGTCGCCAGCGCGTACATGGACGCGCACATTTGCATCCGCACCTCGATCACCTGGTCCTGAAGAAGCGAGTACACTATCTTCATGATATGTGTGTGCACCGTGTGAACGTCGAACATCTTTGCATACGCCTCCGCGTTCTTCGCGAACAGTTCCCTCAGTCTCCAATCGTACTTGGAGGAAGTGACCGCCTTCTCGACGAGCTCCAGGTAGGCGAGACGTTCCTTGTCCTCGAGAACCTGAAGATACTCGTGGAGGTGGGCGAAGCAGAGGTGGACCGTGGCGAAGTCGTTGAGGTACCCCTTGAGGATCGGGTCCAGCTCCTCTGCCGCCACCTTCCCGCCGACTATCTTCGCCACCTCGTGTATTGAGGCGGCCAGACTGCCCCGAACCTGCGGCATCCCGCCCTTCTTTATTAGACTCTTGTAGGTCTCCCGCAGAATGGGCCAGGAGGCGGCGCCCAATGCCAAGAGAACGCCGGGGAAGGTGAAAGCGCAGTGGTAGATCAGCTCCTCGTCAGAAGTCAATCTTGGGTCCATTGACACGTACAGCTGTATCAGCATCGTAATATCCTTTGCGCCCTTGAGTGAGAAGAGGAAGTTGCCGAGCTGCATCTGCGCCGCCTTTTTTACAAACCTGGACACGTCGCCGTAGAACTCCAAGAACATCTTAACCAACGTGGATTCGCGAATCTCGAGAGTGCTGACGTTGGCCACGTCGACGAGAACGTTGGCGGCAGCCTCACGGACCGGCCAGTAAGGGTCCTTGGCCAATCTAGCCGGGGAGGTTTGCACAAATAAGATACTTCTGGTAGACGGGAAGGAGCTTGCGGACGAAGAAATCAGTGCCCACGATCTCGCAGACCTTGACGAAGTTCTGGATCGTGGTCTTGCGCACTTTCTGCTCCGAGTCGTCCGCCATGCACATCATCTCGAAGGCCACAAACTGCTCGCACAGCTCTCTCCCCAGCTTCCACGCCAGTTTGTTGAGCAGCTTCACTCCTGCCACTCTGTTCTCAACGCTGTCGTTATCGTGCACCAACTCTACCCATATAACGTCTCACCGGGCGTACTGAGAACGATGGTGAGCACGTGGTCGCCGCGGTCTTCGGTCTTGAGCAATTCCGCAATGCTCGCCAACGAGGCCGCCGCCTTCTCGCTGATATCGGCCGACGGGTCCATGAGCAATCTCTGCACAACGGGAAGGAGCACTGAGATGATGCTGGAGTAGCCCTCGGGGAAGCCGTGGATGAGTTTCGCTATCACGATCAACTGCGGGAGAATGAGGCCCTTGATCTCCGGCACGTCTTGCGACTACCCCTCCGGTTACAGGGAGAGATCATACAAGGTGGCTGGCGATCGCCGGGAGAAGGTGTGCCACCGTGTTCTTCCGCCCGATTTCTTCTGCGTTCGATGCGATGGTGGTGGCGAATCCGACACGTTCTTCGTACTTCCGCTTGTTGTTGTAACGAATGATGCGCTTGAGGGATTCGCTGAGTTCCTTGACATCAGCAAGAGGCTTGCCAGGACTAGAACGGGGCAGGGAGCGGCGGGCGGGTTCGGTCCGGACGACAGGAGTGAGCTTGGCGAACTTTGCCATTAATTCCGCAATGGATTTCTCGTTCGCCAGTTCCGTCCCGATGATTTCTGCTCGGGGCGGCTCTGGGGTGTCCTTCTTCCAGACCTCGTAGATGTGGTCGCCGGATTGCTTTGCTGGGTAGTCGAAGGCATAGGTCTCGACGTCGCCGGCGGTGAGTGTGGGGTCGTCCTTTATGTCCAACAGGGCGAGACGGGGCTCAGAAGGAGTTGGCGTTCCGTTCCTCTTCTTCTGCATATCCTCCTATTTAATATTATTATTGCAATAATCGTCATACTCGGAATACGAGGGTTAGTCCCCTCCGACTATTCCGAACGATACTCTGACAGCCGGATTGTGTGGCGCGCCGGACTCGGGGTTTTGGGGTTTTGGGGTTTTGGGGTTTTGGGGTTTTGG
>JARLIC010000070.1 GCA_031291905.1 Minisyncoccota bacterium | reverse complement strand
GGCTAGTATTGTCCGAGCGTCCCTAGCGACGACAATGCTCGGCACCTCGATGTCGGCTCGCCACAGCGCGGGGGTGTAGAAGCTCCCAAGCGTTTGGCTGTTCGCCAATTAAAGTGGCACGTGAGCTGGGTTCAGACCGTCAACGTTAGATAACCCAATCGAAGGTAACGTAAGATACTGTTAAAAAGAAGAAACGGCGGCCCTTGGCAGCGATGCCAAGGAGTGAAGCTTTGCATTAAAGTTCGTCATTCGTCCGACGAATCGTAAAGCGTGAAAATCGACTCATATCGATGAAGTCCTTTTTGGTCTAGACCTGGACCGTGAGGATAATATCGAGGGAAGTCGTGCGAGTGCGAAAGCATTTGCATTGACCCCTTAGAGACTTAGTTCGCAAGAACTGGAGTTCGGCAATAATGCCGGGCTAACACGTCGATCATCTCAAATAGTGAGATGGTGGTATAGTCCAACCCGCCAGTAATGGCGATTCAGAAGAAGTTGCGTGAGACAGGTCGGTCTCTATCTGCTGCAGGCGTGAAATACTTGAGGGGAGTTGGCCTTAGTACGAGAGGACTGGGCTGAACATACCTCTGGTCTACCGGCTTTGCCACCAGGTGAATTGCCGGGTAGCTATGTATGGAAGGGATAAGCGCTGAAAGCATCTAAGCGCGAAGCCCACCCCAAGATTAGGTATGCGTGGTTTCGTCATAGACTATGACGTTGATAGGCTCTAGGTGTAAGGTCCGTAAGGATTTCAGCCGAGGAGTACTAATAATCCGCCAACCATCCCAATGCTGACTTGCACTCTGCTTTTATAAAGCGGAGATCAGCTCTACAAATTAGACGGTAAGTGGTGTTGTGTTGTGTGTTCTTTTTTGAGCCATTGCGTCCGCGCGACCCGGCTCAAAAAAGAACACACAACACAACACCATGAACGGCTTTTTGATGTCGGTGCTCAATCCGGGCGTGCCCCACCTCTTCCCATTCCGAACAGAGAAGTGAAACCGCTTCGATCCGATGATACTCAGGTCATCCTGGGGAAAGTAGGATGTGCCGACATCAAAGTGCCGTTTTTTATTTGGAAAATCGCAATAACAAAATACACCTCCTAATCTGAAAGGACGCGGTTCTCGCCTGCTGGCGAGCCCGCTTGGGTCTCGCCGCCTTCGCGGCTCCGACACACCTTTCAGATTAGGAGGTGTATTTTGTTATTGCGATCACTCTCAAATAAATTCGAGCCATCGTTTTCATGAATTCGAGCCATAATGTGGCCATTATAATTTCTTCTTCTTTTCATCTATAATATCCTTATGTCCACGCGACGCGCGAAACAGCTTATCTACGGGGTGCTATATCTTATCATTCTGATGGCGCTCGTCGCACTCGTCTATTTCGTGGTGCAGCTCGTCGCCCCCGCGCCCGCCGCGGTCGCGCCCTGTACGGAGAACTGCATGCCGGTGGGCGCAAGCGCCATCGTGACGTCGACGGTGCAGACCTTCGTCACGGCCCCGGGCCATTACACGTTCCTTACGCAGATCGCCGATGCGAGCGCCGGGTATGCCGCACAGTATTTCGATTATTCGATAGACCTTTATAATGCCTCCGGCACGGTGGTCCAATCGATCCCCGGCAGCTCGTTCATTTACGCGAACCAGACGAAATATCTCGTGGTGCCGAATGTGACGGCCCCGGCGTTCGTCGGTGCGGGGGTCTCGATCTCGAACGTGTACTGGGTGCCGTCCGCGACGCTCGGAGCACTTCCACAGTTCAGCAAAGAGAACATTACGACCGTCATGGTCACCTCCCCGGTCTCGGTGAGCGGCCAGATCACGAACTCCAACCTCAGCACGTTCCGGTACGTGTATGTCGACGTGATATTCCTCGGTGCCGACAAACGGCCGATAGGCGCATCACAGACGGTATTGAACGATGTTGCGCCGAACAGCACGGTGGATTTTTCGGTGCTTTATCCACAGACCGGCGCGATCGATCCGACGGCGAATCAGATCCTTGTATACGGCCTTAAATAAGGGTAGTATGTCCGCAACGTATCCCACTTTTTAACCATGCTTGCACTCTTCTTGCCGGCGGGTGTGCTGGTGGGCATGGGGCTTCTCGTGCTCTCGGCGCTCTCGTTCCATTCCTTCATACTCCAGCTCGTGTGGGCCGCCGCGGCCGCCGGTCTTGTGCTGCTCTTTTTGAGGGTCGACGCCCGTTCGATCTTCAATTCGCGCTGGGCCGTATGGGCGCTTTACGGACTCGCGCTCGTCCTCATGCTCGTGGCGTACCTTGCGTCGCCGCTGGTGCGCAACACGCACAGCTGGATCGTGCTCGGCCCGTTCACGCTCCAGCCGGTGGAGCTCATGAAGGTGGCGCTCATCCTGCTCTACGCGAACTACTTCAGCCGCCGGCACATGGCGATCGCGCGATGGAAGAACATCTTCGCGTCATTCTTCTTTTTTATCGTCCCTGCGGCGATATCCGTGAAGCTGCCGGACCTCGGCTCGGCGATCATCTTCTTTGCCATCTGGTTCGGCCTGCTCCTTTTTCTCGGCCTGCCGCTCAAGAGGACCATCGTCGCCGTGCTGGTGATCCTCCTCACCGCGGGTTTCATATGGGCCTATATCCTCAAAGGCTATCACCGCGCGCGCATCCTCGGCTTCCTGTCGCCGCAGGAGAACGCGCTTGGCATCAACTACAGCGTGACGCAATCGAAGATCGCGATCGGCTCGGCCGGGATATTCGGCAAGGGCTACGCACAGGGGACGGAGACCCAGCTCGGGTTCCTCTCCGAGCCTACGGAGGATTTCATCTTCGCGGCGGTCATCGAGGAATGGGGATTGCTTGGCGGCCTCGTGGTGTGCGCCGCATTCGTCTTCCTTATCTTCCAGATACTCCGCATCGGCATGCTCGCCGACGAGAACTTCGAGAAGTTCCTTTGTATGGGGGCCGCGATCATGTTCGGCATGCAGTTCGTCCTTAACGCGGGCTCTGCGACGGGGCTCACACCGGTCGTCGGGGTCACATTCCCGTTCCTGAGCTACGGCGGTTCGAGCATGCTCGCGAACGGGTTCATACTTGCGATCATCAATTCGATAAGGAAAAAACTGGCATGATGGATCCGTTATTGTCACCACTCGAACCCGCGCCGGTCCCGCCGCGATCCGCCAGGTCCCGTATGGCGGTCGGCATCGTCATGGTTTTTGTCGTCGCCTCTGTCGCGTGCGCGGCGGTCTGGTTCGTGCACGGACTCTCGCCCGCGGGCGCCCCGGATTCCGCGCAGGCGGTGTTCGAGATAAAGCAGGGTGAGGGATTCAGGGAGATCGCCGGAGATCTCCAGAATGCCCATCTTATCCGATCGTCCGCGGCGTTCGACCTCTATGCGCTGTTCGGCGGCCGCGCGCTCGCGCTCAAGTCGGGCTTATACCGCCTGAGCGCGTCAATGACGGGTTCCGAGATATTGAGGATCATTTCCGGCGGAAGCGCGGGGCAGGTGACGGTCACCATCCCGGAGGGATCGAATCTCTTTGAGGTCGACGCCATCCTGAGCAAGGCGCTCGTGATCCGTTCCGGCGACCTTATTCGTCTTCAAGCGAGCGAAGCGGACGGCACCAATCTCGAAGGGAAACTTTTTCCGGACACGTACGAGTTCTACACGAATGCCGATGTGAGTGACGTGGTGAAGGAGATGACCGATAATTTCAATACGAAGGCGGAGCCGCTCCTTGCCGTTGCCGGAAAGAACGCCACGAGCGATGTCGTCCTCGCTTCCATGCTCGAAAAAGAGGTGCCGGACCAGACGGACCGGGAGATCGTGGCGGGGATCATGCTGAAGCGCATCGCGGCGGGGATGCCGCTCGATATAGACGCAACGGTGTGCTATGCCAGGCTTTTGGCGGCGGACGGGGCCGCCACGGGGTGCCCGTCCCTGACCGCGCTTGACTTCAAGATAAAGTCGCCCTATAATACCTACCTATATAAGGGGCTGCCGCCGGGACCTATCGGGAATCCCGGAATTTCCGCGATCACGGCAGCGCTCCATCCGCAGAGTTCCCCTTACTGGTACTACTTGAGCGACCCCAAAACGGGAAAAACTGTATTCGCCAAGACCCTTGACGAACAAACACAAAATAGAGTTAAATACTTAGAAAGCGACTGAAACGGAAATCCCTTGAAACACTAGGTAGGGAGTAGCCGTTTTTTGCATGTTGGGGCATTGACAAAAATAAACTTTTAATAATTATGGCCAAATTCGCCTCCACCAAAAATTTCGCAAAGTCGAAAGCTCTCATCTCCCCGTTCAACCTCAACGAGGCCCAGCTCAATTCCTATGACTGGTTCCTCAAGAAGGGATTGAACGAGCTGCTCGAGGAGATCTCCCCGATCCGGGACCATACCGGAAAGGAGTTCGAACTTTATTTCTCCGACTACCGGTTCGATGAACCGAAGTATGACGAGACGACGGCGCGTTACAAGGAGGCGACCTACGAGGCCCCGCTGCGCTGCATCCTGCGCCTTGTGAACAATCGCACCGGCCATGAGATGAAGCAGGAGGTGTACTTCGGCGATTTCCCGATCATGACCGCGCGCGGCACGTTCATCGTGAACGGCGTCGAGCGCGTCGTGGTATCCCAGCTCGTCCGTTCGCCGGGCGTGTACTTCACTGCGGCACCGTACCGCGGCCACTTGCTCTTCGGCGCGAAGATCATCCCGAACCGCGGCGCATGGCTCGAGTTTGAGACCGACATCGACGGACAGATCGCCGTGAAGATCGACCGGCACCGCAAGGTCGCCGTCACCGACCTGCTTCGCATCTTCGGCATGGACAACGAGGCGATCAAGAAGGCGTTCGAAGGTTTCGACACGGGCCTTATCAAATATATAGATGCGACGTTCAAGAAGGACGTGGCGACGAACGCCGACGAATCGTACGTGGAGATCTACCGCCGTCTGCGCCCGGGCGATCCGGCAAGCGCGGAGACCGCACGCAACCTCATTGCGGCGATGTTCGAGCGCCCCGACCGCTATGACCTTTCGGAAGTGGGACGTTACAAGATGAACCAGCGCCTCGAGCTCGACAAGAAGCGCTCCACGAAGCTGCTCGAAGCGGAGGACCTCATTGCGATCGTGAAAGAGATCATCAAGCTGAACAACGATCCGGATGCGGAGCCGGACGACATCGACCACTTGGGCAACCGCCGCCTGAAGGCGGTCGGCGAACTCCTGCAGGGCCGCTTGCGCATCGGTTTGGCCCGTTTGCGCCGCATCATCCAGGACAAGATGTCGACGGAGGACAAGGACAGCCTCCAGCCCGCGCAGCTCGTGAACTTCCGCCCGATCGCGGCGGTCATCAAGGAGTTCTTCGCCTCATCCCAGCTTTCGCAGTTCATGGACCAGGTCAACCCGCTGGCGGAGTTGGAGCACAAACGCCGCATCTCGGCGCTCGGTCCCGGAGGTCTTACGCGCGAGCGCGCCTCGTTCGAGGTCCGCGACGTGCACCGTTCGCACTATGGCCGCATCTGTCCTATTCAGACCCCTGAAGGTTCGAATGTCGGTCTCATCAACTATCTCGCAAGCTATACCCGTATCAACGATTTCGGGTTCTTGGAGGCGCCGTACATAAGAGTGACGAAGGGCGTGGTGACCGACGAGGTCGTGTGGATGGACGCTTCGGAAGAGGAGAAATACAAGATCACGCACGCGGGCAGCCCGCGCGACGAGAAGGGCAAGCTTCTTGGAACGGCGCTCGAGACGCGCATCAAGGGCGAGCCGGGCACGGTCGCGCCGGAGGAGGTCGACTTTGTCGACGTCGCCCCGAACGAGTTCATCTCCGTAGCGACCTCGCTCATCCCGTTCCTTCAGCACGATGACGCAACCCGTGCGCTCATGGGTTCGAACATGCAACGCCAGGCGGTGGTCTCGGTGCATCCCGATGCGCCGTACGTTTCGACGGGGCAGGAGGAGAAGGTGGCGCTCGATTCCGGATATGTGATCACCGCGGAGGACCACGGCGAGATCGTTGAGGCCGATGGTAGCCACATCAAGGTGAAGTATCCGAAGGCGTTGAAGACCTACACGCTCGAGAAGTTCAAGCGTTCGAACCAGTTCACGTGCATCTCGCAGAAGCCGCTCGTCGTGCGCGGTGAGACGGTGAAGAAGGGGCAGATCCTTGCGGACGGTCCTTCCATCGAGAACGGTATCCTCGCGCTCGGACAGAACCTGCTCGTGTCGTTTGTCTCGTGGGAAGGCGCGAACTTCGAGGATGCCATCATCATCTCGGAGCGCGTCGTCCAGGAGGACCGCTTCACTTCGATCCACATCGACGAGTATTCCTGCGACGTCCGCGACACGAAGCTCGGTCCCGAAGTGACCACTTATGATATTCCGAACGTGTCGGAGGACAAGCTCAAGAACCTCGACGAAGAGGGCATCGTCCGCATCGGCGCCGAAGTGAAGGCCGGCGACATCCTGGTCGGCAAGATCTCGCCGAAAGGCGAGTCCGAACTCACTTCCGAGGAGCGCTTGCTGCGCGCCATCTTCGGCGACAAGGCGCGCGACGTGAAGGATTCCTCGCTTACGTTGCCTCACGGTAAAGTGGGACGCGTGGTGAACGTGAAGATCTTCGACCGCGAGCGCGGCGACAAGCTCGAACCGGGCATCATCCGCCGCATCCAGGTGGAGATCGCGGAACTCCGCAAAGTGCAGGCGGGCGACAAGCTCGCAGGCCGCCACGGTAACAAGGGCGTCATCTCGCAGGTGCGCGCAGTGGAGGACATGCCTTACCTGGAAGACGGCACCCCGGTGGACATCATCTTGAATCCGCTCGGCGTCGTTTCCCGTATGAACCTCGGACAGATCCTCGAAACGCATCTCGGATGGGCTGCGGAGAAGCTCGGCTACCGCGCCATCACGCCGGGACTCGATTCGGCGACGGAAGCCGACATCCGCGCGGAACTCGCGAAGGCGGGCCTGCCGGAGGACGGCAAGGTGAAGCTCTTCGACGGCCGCACGGGTGAGGCGTTCCAGAACCGCGTGACGGTCGGCCAGATCTACATGCTCAAGCTCAACCACTTGGTGGAGGACAAGGCGCACATGCGTTCCATCGGTCCCTACTCGCTCATCACCCAGCAGCCGCTCGGCGGCAAGGCGCAGTTCGGCGGTCAGCGCTTCGGTGAAATGGAAGTGTGGGCGCTCGAAGGGTACGGCGCACGCCACACCCTGCAGGAGATGCTCACCATCAAATCCGACGATGTGGTCGGACGCGCGGCGGCATACGAATCGATCATCCGCGGCGAGACGATCAAGGAGCCGAACGTTCCTGCGTCGTTCAACGTGCTCGTGAACGAATTGAAGTCGCTCGCATTCAACATCCAGCCGCTCTACGAGAACGAAGGCGACCGCAAGGACAATTTCTCGGCGCTCAAGATCACCGTCGCGTCGCCGGAGGACATCCTCCGCTGGTCGCACGGCGAGGTCATCAAGCCGGAGACGATCAACTACCGCACCCAGCGTCCGGAGAAGGACGGCCTGTTCAGCGAGCGCATCTTCGGTCCCACCAAGGATTATGAGTGCTACTGTGGAAAGTACCGCAGGATCCGCTATAAAGGCGTGGTCTGCGACAAGTGCGGCGTCGAAGTGACGCGCGCCGCGGTCCGCCGCGAGCGCATCGGCCACATCGCCCTCGCGACGCCGGTCTCGCATATCTGGTTCCTCAAGAGCATCCCGTCGCGTCTTTCGTTGGCGCTCGACGTGTCCTCTCAGAAACTGGAGCGCGTCATCTATTATTCCGCCTATATCATCACCGACATCAAAGAAGAGAACCGCAAGGCGGCGCTCGAGGAATTGGAGCGTGAATTGAAAGGCAAGCTGAAGACGGTCGGCAACAAGGACAAGGCGGTGAAAGGGGAGATCGAGGACGCCGCGGACACTACGAAGGAATATCTCGAGAAGCTCCGCATCGGGCAGATCCTCTCGGAGAACGAATACTTCACGCTGTCGCGCAAGTTCGGCAACATCTTCAAGGCATCGAGCGGCGCGGAAGCCGTGCAGGAGATCCTCACCAAGCTCGATATGAAGAAGGAGGTCGTGCAGATAGAGAAGGAGCTCGAAGGCGCGAAGGACCCGATGGCGCAGAGCAAGATGCTCCGCCGCCTCAAGATGTTCAAAGCGATGCTCAGGAACGGCGGCCGTCCGGAGTGGATGGTGCTGACCGTGCTGCCCGTGCTCCCGCCGGACCTCCGTCCGATGGTGGCGCTCGACGGCGGCCGTTATGCGACCTCCGACCTGAACGATCTCTATCGCCGCGTCATCAACCGCAACAACCGCTTGAAGAAGCTCCTCGAGATCAAGGCGCCGGACGTCATCGTCCGCAACGAGAAGCGCATGCTGCAGGAGGCGGTGGACGCGCTCATCGACAACTCCGCGCGCTTCGGCACGCAGCAGATGTCCGCCCAGCGCCGCCCGCTCCGCTCGCTTGCCGACATGCTTAAGGGCAAGCAGGGCCGCTTCCGCCAAAACCTTCTCGGTAAGCGCGTCGATTATTCCGGCCGCTCCGTGATCGTCGTCGGTCCGAAGCTCAAGCTCGACCAGATGGGCATTCCGAAGCGCATGGCCTTGGAACTCTTCCGTCCGTTCGTCATCAGCGAGATCATCAAGCAGGGATTGGCGCACAACATGAGGAGCGCAAGCCGCTTCATGGAAGAGCACACCCCGGAGGTGCTCGCCATCCTTGAAGAGATCATCAAGGACAAGCACGTGCTGTTGAACCGCGCGCCGACGCTCCACAGGCTTTCGGTGCAGGCGTTCCGTCCCCAGCTCGTCGAGGGCCTCGCCATGAAGCTCCCGCCGCTCGTCTGCCCGGCATTCAACGCCGACTTCGACGGTGACCAGATGGCCGTCCATCTTCCGCTTTCGGATGCCGCACAGCAGGAGGCGCGCGAGATCATGTCCGCGGGCCGCAACCTGCTGAAGCCGGCCACCGGCGACCTCATCACCGCGCCGATCAACGATGTAGTGCTCGGCATCTATTACATCACCCGTATGGCAAAGGCGGCCGAGGGCGCGACGTTGCACAATTTTGCGAACTACGACGAAGTGATGCTCGCGTACCACTTCAACGTGATCACGCTCCACACGCCGATCAAGATGGGTCCGCTCGAGACCACCGCGGGACGCCTCATCTTCAACCAGGCGCTCGACGGCAACATCGAATACGTGAACGAGCTGATGACCAAGCCGAAGATCAGCAAGATGCTTTCCAAGATCTTCGAATCGAAGGGCATGGACATCACGCGCGATATCATCGACCGCCTGAAGCTGCTCGGATTCGAGATGGCGACCATCTCCGGCATCACGTGGGCGATGGCCGACCTTATCGCGCCGCCGCAGAAGAAGGAGATCATCGGGAGGGCCGACAAGGAAGTGGGCCTCATCCACGAGCAGTACGCGGAGGGACTCCTCACGCCGATCGAACGCCGCAGCCGCGTCATCAGCGTATGGGAAAAGGCGAAAGAGGAGCTTGCGAAGATCGTTTCCGGCCTCCTTCCGCCCGACAACTCCATTTACCAGATCGTCGATTCGAAATCCCGCGGTTCGTGGTCCCAGCCGATCCAGATGATGGGTATGAAGGGATTGGTGCAGAACCCGAAAGGAGAGACCATCGAGCTCCCGATCAAGTCGTCGCTCAAGGAAGGTCTCTCGGTGCTCGAATACTTCATCATGACCCACGGTGCGCGCAAAGGAACGACCGATACGGCCCTCAAGACCGCACAGGCCGGTTATCTTACCCGCCGCCTGGTGGATGTCGCCCAGGATCTTACGATCCGCGAGGAGGACTGCCGCACAAAGGAAGGACTTTTGATCTCCCGCGCCGACGGCAAGGAGTTCAACCAGAGTTTCGCTTCCAAGCTGTTCTCGCGCACCGCGCTGAACGACGTGAAGGTGGGCAACAAGATCCTCGTGCACGCGAACGAGATGATGGACCGCGTGACCGCGGAAGCGATCGAGGCGAACGAGAAGATCGAGAGCGTCGAAGTGCGCTCGCCGATCACCTGCAAGACGTTCTACGGCATCTGCGCGAAGTGCTATGGGTTCGACCTCAGCACCAACAAGCCGGTCGCCATCGGTACCGCCGTCGGCGTGCTTGCCGCACAGTCTATCGGCGAGCCGGGCACCCAGCTTACGATGCGTACCTTCCACCAGGGAGGCGTCGCCGGAGCCGACATCACGCACGGTCTGCCGCGCGTCGAGGAGATCTTCGAGACCCGCGCACCGAAGGGCCGCGCCATCCTTGCGCCGTTCGACGGCCAGGTGGACAAGATCGAGGAGCGTGGAAGTCTGAAAGTGGTCCGCTTCATCGCCGATAACAAGAAGGCAAGGGCGCAGGAGATCAGCGTGCCGCGCGGTACGGTGCTCTTCATGCAGGCCGGCGACAGGGTCACGAAGGGCGACCGTCTCTCCGAAGGTAACCTCGATATCCACGAGCTCTTCGAGCACAAGGGTATGCGCGAGACCGGACGCTATGTCGTCAACGAGGTGCAGCGCATCTACCTCTCGGAAGGTGTGGCGCCGAACAACAAGCACATCGAGATGATCGTGCGCCAGATGTTCTCACGCGTGAAGATCACCGAAAGCGGCGACGCGCCGGATTTCGTGATGGGCGAGATCATCGAGAAGTCGCGTTTCCTCGAAGTGAACCGCGCGATAAAGAAGGAGGGCGGCAAGGCGGCGAAGGCGGAGGAGGTGCTTCTCGGCATCACCCGCATCGCGCTTTCCGCGGAATCGTTCCTTTCGGCGGCATCGTTCCAGGACACTTCGCGCGTGCTCGTGAAGGCCGCGATCGAAGGCAAGATCGACAGGCTCCGCGGTCTGAAAGAGAATGTCATCATCGGCCGTCTGATCCCTGCCGGAAAGCAGAACATTGTCTCGGACGAGATCCTGCACGAGGGCGAAATAGGGGAGGTGGAGGAAGCGGCGGCGATGGCCGCCGAGGGATAAAAGGGTTGCGCGCTGGTGTCGCTGTGTTTTGGGACGGGGGACACCCTTACGGGATCGCCCCAAAACACAGCGACACCAGCGCCACCCCTTTTATCCTTTATCCCGACCTCGCCGCTGGACTTTTGAAGATGCATCAGTTACAATATTTACCGTTATGACCAACGAAGAAAAAGACAGAAAGGAATACGAGCTCGGGGTGCTGCTCACGCGCGAGGAGGACCTGGCGGGCGTGCTTGCGCTCCTTGCGCAGCATCACGTCGAGAACGCTTCCGAAGCGCGCTCGAAGAAGCTTACTTTGGCCTATGAGATCAAAGGACACACCGAAGGGGTGTTCGCGAGCCTTACGTTCAAGGCGTTCGGCGACGAGGTGAAGGCGCTCGAGCAGGAGCTCATCCTCCGCCCGGAGGTCATCCGTTCGTTGGTGGTGAAGACGCCGAAGCCGTCGACGCATGCGGTCGGCACGGGCATCCCGTCCGCCGCCCCCGTGGAGAAGTATCCCCGCACGGCATCCCGTCCGGGCAATGCTCCTTCATCGGAACCCCGCCACGAGGCATCCTCCAAGCCGTTGAGCAATGAAGCGCTGGAGAAGAAGATCGAAGAGATACTCGGTTAGTTTTCGGATAACAAAAAAAGACAGTAATGCTTTTCGGGGACGGCGTTCCGGCCTGCTGGCCGGCCGCCTAAGGTCTCGGCACCTTCGTGCCTCCGACATTCCCCTCAAAGCACCACTGTCTTTTTTTGTTATCCGAAAACTAACCTCGATTTCTTCATCTTTCCTTTATGGATTCTTTAGGGTATATTGGTACTATAAAGGCGGTCGGAAAATCAATAATAAACCTTAATTCACCATGGATTACAACAGAGTTATTCTCGTAGGAAGGGTGACCGCGGATCCGCAGGTGCGCACCACGCCGGGCGGCCAGTCGGTCGTCACGCTTGGCATAGCCACGAACCGCACATGGACCGACAAGGCCGGTGCAAAGCAGGAAGAGACCGAGTTCCACAACGTGGTCGTGTGGGGCAGACAGGCGGAGATCGCGGGACAGTATCTTACCAAAGGAGCAACAGTCCTTATCGAAGGTCGCATCCAGACGCGTAGCTGGACCGACAAGCAGGGTCAGGCGCGCAAGACGACGGAGGTTATGTGCGAACGGCTCCAGCTCGGTCCCCGTGCGGGTGGCGGAGGCGGGGGAGGCGGCTCTTCCTCGGGCGGTGGATTCCGTGGCGGGGCATCATCCGGTGCTTCGTCGGCCGGTCCTTCCAAGGTGGACGATGCGCCCTCGTTGGATGAGATCCCCGTCATCAATCTTGAAGACGAGGAGATAAAGCCCGAAGACATCCCGTTTTAGATCAAGAGAGTGGATTCATGCGGGCAAAGATAGTCTTTGAGGGGAATGTCGGAGCGACGAAGGTCGCGAGACCTTAGGCGGCCGGCCAGCAGGCCGGAACGCCGTCCCCGAAAAGACCATCTCTGCCCGCATGAGACACCCTTGATTTAAAGCGACTTATCTTGTACTATTACTGTCATGGCCAAAAAGATCAAAACCATATTGAAGCTCCAGCTCCCCGCAGGCGGTGCGACCCCCGCGCCTCCGGTTGGTACGGCGCTCGGCCCCCAGGGCATCAACATTCAGGATTTCTGCAAGCAGTTCAACGATGCCACCAGGGACATGAAGGGCGACGTGGTTCCCGCGCAGATCACCATCTTCGAGGACCGCTCGTTCACGTTCGTGTTGAAGACCCCGCCGGCATCGGCCCTTTTGAAGCAGGCTGCGGGCATCACGAAAGGTGCCGCGGATCCGCTCAAAATGAAAGTGGGAAAAGTGACCAAGGCGCAGGTCCGTGCGATCGCCGAGAGGAAGCTTGCCGATCTCAACACCGATAATCTCGACGCGGCGGAAAAGATCATCATGGGTACCGCGAAGAACATGGGGATCACGATCGAAGGATAAAACAAAAGAGCCGCATATTTTTGAACCGGGTCGCTACGCTGAAGGTTCAAAAATATGTGGCTTTTTTGTTTTATCCTTCTTGAATAATCGCTATAACTTCGTTATTATAAGCCTATTATGAGCGACCCCGAATATCAGGCGACGATCGGTCTCGAGATCCACGCGGAGCTCGCGACGCACACGAAGATGTTCTGCGATTCGCTGAACGATCCGGATGAGACGCGCCCGAACGTGAACGTATGTCCGGTGTGTATGGGCCATCCCGGCGCGCTCCCGGTACCGAACAGGCAGGCGATCGAGTACGTCATCAAGGTGGGGCTCGCGCTCGGGAGCGAGGTCAGCGGCACCACGAAGTTCGACCGCAAGAACTATTTCTATCCCGATCTTCCGAAGGCATATCAGATCTCGCAGTACGACAAGCCGATCGTGAAGGGCGGCGTGCTGCGCGGCGTGCGCATCACGCGCGTGCATCTCGAAGAGGACACCGCCACGCTTTCGCACGTGGGCGGCGTGTCGCTCGTCGATTATAACCGTTCGAGCGTACCGCTCATGGAGCTTGTGACCGAGCCCGACCTGCGGAGCGCCGACGAGGTTGTCGGATTCGCACGGGAACTCCAGCGCATCCTGCGTTATCTCGGCGTGTCGGACGCGAACATGGAGAAGGGGCAGATGCGCATCGAGGCGAACATCAGCCTCAACATGGGGACGAAGACGGAGGTCAAGAACATCAACTCCTTCAAGGCGGTGCACGATGCGGTGGAATACGAGATCGCGCGGCAGGAGAAGGCTCTTCGCGCCGGCGAGAAGCTCGTGCAGGAGACGCGTGGATGGGACGAGGCGAAGCAGAGCACATTCTCCCAGCGCTCAAAGGAGGATGCGCACGATTACCGCTATTTCCCGGAGCCCGACATGCCGCCGTTCGAAACAACCGCGTTCGATCTTGCGGCGCTCGCCGAATCGTTGCCGGAGCTCCCGGCGGCGAAGTGTGCGCGGTTCATGGCGGAGTACGGTCTCGATGCAAAAGCGGCCGACGCGATGGCGGACGAACCTCTGATGGCGGATTATTTCGAGGCGGCGGTATCCGAGTTCCGCGAGAGCGTGCCGAACGGCGACCCGGCGACCATTTACAACTATCTGACCAGCGACCTGCGCGGGTTGATGAAGCAGGCGAACGTCGCATTCGACGCGGCCGGCGTCGCGGCGCTCAAAGTGGGCCCCGAGCATCTCGCCCATCTTGCGGCGCAGATCGGC
>JARLIC010000069.1 GCA_031291905.1 Minisyncoccota bacterium | reverse complement strand
GCGCAATATAGAACACAGGAGGACGCGCAATCACGGCGCGAGTTTGGTTTTTAGTTTGTCACACTCCTCTCTTAAATCCTCTTGCCCATGGTGTTCCCGGAGCCCTTGTCGTGCAGGTCCTTCCAGTCGTCCCACTCGCGGTCCTTGAGAGTCTTCTTGTCGCTGATCTCGTCCTTGTCGATATCCGCCTCCTTCTCCTGCTTCTCCTTCAGGTTCATCTCACTGTACTTTCTACTCCGGTTATCCTCGCACGCAATTCTGACTTGGTGTTTTCCTCCATGCGCTTCTTCTCGTGCTCGCCGTACTCCTCGACAGTCATGGTCGGCTGGGCATACCCGGGCTTGAACACATCCTTATGCAGTTCCCACCTTTTATCCACCAGCTCTGCCGGCGTCACTATCATCCCGCCGCTGATCTTCCTCTTGGCCTTTTCCTCCGGCTTCTTCGTCTCCTCCTTGACGGGAGGCGGCCGGGCGGCTATGAACTTGATCGCCTCCAGTTCTCGCATGTTCATGTTAACGGCCTCAAAGGCGAGAATGGTGTAGAAACTGAGGACACGGTCGTAGTAGTCACGAACCTTGGCGGCGTCGCTGCTGCCCTTCAGTCTCTATTCAGGGTTTCTCGCACTATAAAAGAACCTTCATCTCCACCTCAAGGAGCTTCTTGGCCTCGTGGCGCTTGATCAGCTGGCCTCGAGCCTCACCGGGAGGCAGCTTCTCCACATAATCGATACCCTGCTTGGCGTCGGCGAGTATGTCGACTTGCTAGGTGACGCTGTGAAAACGAAGAAGGGATACTGTCTTGCTCAGCCGGCTATAGTGGTGCATCAGCTTGAGGAACTCGATGTAATATTCCTAAATAAAAGAATGCTGCAGAAAACGTACATTGGACTTGACGACCTTCTCCTTTCGGTCCTCCATCGACCGCCCGTACACGTCTCCCAGGTAGTACGGGATGAGCAGATACCTTATGAGGTTGTGAGGAAGGCTTACTTGAGGTGCTCGGGCTTGATTTCGGAGAAGTCCTCGTTAGGACTGAAGATGGAATCAGCCTTGATCATGATAGTGACCGCGTTGCAGAGTGCAATGGCTTCCTTGTAGTGCGCCTCATCGCATTTTTCGTCTGCCGCAAAGTTTGAGATGAACTTTTCGGCCTTCAGGTACAGATCGCTCATCTTCGCCTCTTCCAGCTCTTTACTTTCCATTCTTCTCTCCTTGTTATTGTTATTATTGCATACCGAATAGATACCTTATCATTTGGATATCTAATAGGAGCACTAGTGATAACTGAGCACTTTATTATACGATTGTTGTTTCTTTCTCGCCTGATGTGCGTG
>JARLIC010000068.1 GCA_031291905.1 Minisyncoccota bacterium | reverse complement strand
CCTGGAACAGAGCCTCATGCTGAGCACCCTGTTCGTAGCGTTGCCACTTCTCACCAGTTCTGAACCAGAGGCGAGAGAGAAGCGCATGGATGAAGCCTCGAGGAAGCGGACAAGTCGCGGGTGGTGCCACGAAGAAGTCGAGAGTCAATCCAATGCTCTCGGGATGCTTCGCAAGGAAGCCTTTGAAGAACTCCTTTCCTTCATTTGAAGCGCGCCAGGCCCCCTTGTGCTTGCTGATAATTTCAGCCGCATGGAGATCGGTGGTACCCTGGCGCAACTTGCCCGTTTCGTCTCGTTGATCCATCAGATTATACAGAGCCGGATCATGAGATCGAATCAGCGCGAGAAAGACCTTGTCGACGTGTTGCCCTTGCGCCTGCTTCGTTTTCTTCTCGTGGTCTTCAGGAGCGGCGAGGATTAAATCATGCTTGATGGCCTTGTGCCACGCCACGAAGGAATCAAGTTTGCTGCTGCCGGTTCCGGAAGTGAGCCTGTTCAAGACTGGCAAAGGGTGACCCTTGGGTGTCGCGGCAGTACTTAGCGAGGCCTTGCTGAGAAATGGTGGATGTCCCAATCGCAGAGGAAAGGCGGTGAGCAGGAGCTTGAAAAGCCCTTCATACACGTTCAATTGATTGAGATGAAGAGCGTCATCGCGATGAATGAGATCACGGACGTCGAGATGAGGAGTCGCGGACTTGTGCTTCTCAAGAGCATCGAGCACTTCTTGAAGACCTTCAAGATCCTTCGGCAGACCTTGAAGGATCTTTCGAAGCTGTGTAAGCTTGAGAAATCGTTCTCCGTTGGGACCTTGAGGATAATCTTCTGGCTTCTCTTCTGCAGCTGCTTCGGCTTCATCCTCTTCCTGCTGGGCCAGACCTACATCAGCCTGCTCTTCCACCTCTTCCTCGTCCCCGCCTCCTCCGCCGAGCACTTCCTCTTCCTTGGTTCTCTTCTTCTTCCTAGTATCGGGCTTCTTGACCTTCGCGGCTTCTTCAGCGTCTGATTCTTCAGCGTCAGAGGCAGACGGCGGACCGGACTTACGCGAAGCTTTCCTCGAAGGCAGCTTCTTCGCAGGCAGCTTCTTCTTCATCTCATCGGACTTCTTCGCTGCGGTACGTGCAGTGCGCTGCGCTTCGGCCGCCTCATCCGAGTCGATCGTAGGCGAGGCATTGATACAAGCGAGAAGCGTCGCAGCACGCTTAGGCATCTGCGGCGGTTCGACGGTGAGATCAATCGCCGCATCCTTCAGAAATTGCTCGAACTGAGGCTTGTGCCCCGGAAGGTCCTTCTTCCCAACGATGTGCTCGTCGGGGGACAAGGCAGACCAGTCGATGATCACCGGCGCATCCTTCGGTTTCTTGGTCTTCGGATCGATGGTGAGGTCTTTAAGCGCGTTCGTTGCGATGACTTGTCGACAGAACTCTGTGCGACGAGGAATTCTTTGGTCCTTGAGATAGGCTAGAGTCCATTGTTTCATGACAGGCTCCCAGCCTACATAATCCTTTCGAAGCGTGCGGTCGAAGAACTTCTTATCCGAATCATTCGCACCATCTCCAATCCCCGCATAATTGCCGTAGATTCGAAGGATTCGCAGGCATTCTTCCCCCTTTAGCTCCGGGCCGCAGGTATCGGAATTGTAACCAGAGCTTCCGGTCGCCATCATCTCGGCGAGAGTACGTTCGTGATCCGGCAATCGGTACGGCTTCGAGAGAGTCCACTGTCGGTAGAAGTGAATAAGGTCCTTGACGAAGGTGAGTGGATACGATTCGCGCGCGCAGCGTGCCACGCTCTTGTACCAGAGCTTCAGAGACGCGGGGCTGACGATTTGAGATTCCATGTCCTTGTACTTCGATTGAATCTGGTCGACAAAGTCCTTCTTGATGTCTTCGCTTCGATCGAAACCGATCTCAATAGTACCGGTCGTCATCGTGCCATGCGGATGCCATTCACGCATCACCATCTGGTACAACTCTGCAACGATGTAAAGGGTGGAAAAGGACGGCCAATCGACATTGGTGGCAAGAGTGCAAGGTGATGACGGAGGCGTAAATTTGGATTTCTTCTTCGCCGGCTCCCACAGCTCCTTGAATTTCTCGCCCCACTCGATCACCCGCGTGATGTCCGTGTAAGGCACAGAATCGACAAAGTATCCTTCCTTTGCGGCTTCCTCTGTCACTTCCGGCCTCCAATCCTTCGGCTTGCTGACGCCATTGTTCGCCATAGCGGGATCGTAGTCTTTGGCGTGCTTGAAGTACTTGAGTGGCATAATGATGAGCCGAAATGTCGGCGCGAGATGGAATGATAGATTCGACTGAAACTCACTCGCTTTCATGCGCTCGTCTGCGGTGGCCGCAGTCCCTAGGATAGTCCGCGTGATCTGGCTGATCGAAAGGAGCTGCTCGTTGGAAAGAGGCGACAATTTCATGACAATCTGCGCCACGACTCCGAGAAGCACCTCTCCATCCTTGTTCTCGTACTCGACAATATCCCAAGGACGGATGTAGAACGGGACGCCCTTCAAACGGTAGATCAGATGCATCATCAAGAAATGACGATTGTTGACGTGATGAGTGAGAGGATAAAGGATCGAAGGAACGAAGCCTTCAGGCAACAGCGGATGATTGAGAGCGAGCAGGAGATCCACAGCGTGAAACAGCAGAGACCAGTGCCCTAACTCTTTCCCTGTGAACAGCATGTGTCCTTGCCTCAGATTCACCTCAGTAACATCTCTCTCCCACCTCCAGCCCTTCTTCTCGGCTTCGGGATCCGGAAACATCGTGGTGAAGCCCTGCCCGGCGATCAATAAACCAGAGAAAGCGCACTCCGGGTGGTTTTGCCAGTAACGCAGATGCGAATTCTGGAGGAAGGAAGAGAGAGCCATCATCTCTGCGCCGACTGGCTTCCCAGACTTTGGAAGCGACTTACCGAGGAGATTCACGAGCTCCTGGAGTTGCTCGGCATTGCACTTCGCACCCCAAGCGCGACAGAGATTTGCGATCAGATGATTGTACTTCGGATCCGAGAAAGCCGATGGGTCCTTGAGAGTCTCGAGAAGATCACCCCAAACCTGACGCATGCCCTCAGCGATGGACTTCTCTGCTGCCTTCGCTGCGCGATCTTGCGGCTGTCCGCCACTCTTATTACGCGAGCCTTGGTGCGTGAGTTCGGGAAAGGCGGCCGCAGCACAGGATCTTGGACCACAATCGAGGTTGTCCCCGCTGATTGATTCGAAGCGCAGCGGAATGTTCGGAGAATCACCGAATGGATCTTTCATCGGATCATGCTCTTCGAGAGCGATGGCTTGAAAGATCGTACCATTGCGCTCGCCTGGAATCTTACCGTCCTTGAGGAGACCTGGCCTCTTGACGTCCTTGACGTCCGCGATTTTCAGGATCTCATCGTCTGCGAAGTTGGTTGCAGACCAAATCTCATCGAAGAGCACTTCGCTCGGAGAAGATTCCCAATCGTCGGGTCTGTTATACTTCTTTTGGAGCTTCTCCATCTCTGTCTTTGAGAGGTTGATCGCCATTGCGAGATCCATATCGACATCAGCAGTATCGAGCTTCGCCTCTTGAATCGCCTTGGCAGACGACGTCACATGAATGCTCTGATGGATGGAATCGCCCTTTGACGCGACCTCTGTAGAATCCCTTAACTCGCGAAGTCGGCGCTGGGCCTGATTCCATTCTTCCTGGCTCTTCAGAGAATCAGCGATAGCCAGCTGAATGTCTTCGGCGCTGAAGAGAGTCGTCAGCGCTGAATCGTCAGTGTTGCTAACTTTGGCTGAAGAATCGTCTGCAGCAGCGGGGGCCTTACTCTCTTCGGAGGCGCCTCCAGCGTCCTTCGGAGTGTCTTCGGGATTCGGCTGTGGTCCTGACGTTCCATCCGGTTTACCGACTGCGGCGGATTCGGCCAAAGCGCCTCCAGGGTTGTCTGCAGCAGCGGGGGCCTGAGTCTCATCGATTGCGGTCTTCGTGACTGCGTCATTGTTGGTCGTCTTCGTCTCGTCCACTTGCATGCCTGCTTCCTTGGACTCTGCGTTTGTGCCAGCCTGCAGAGCTGCAGACATGGCATCGATTGCGTTCGCAGATGTGTCCGAAGAAACCGCTCCGACCATCGTCGTTCCGAGAACACTCGAGGACATGACGGCGGCCGCCGTGGAGTCAGTCGATGCAGCTGTATTCGCGACCATTGTCGAAGAGGTATGGGTCTCTGTTGCTTCGATTTCCATGGCAGCGCTCGTGTTCGTGGCTTGCGCCGAAGCTTCGGTTCCAGCAGCCGCACCGGCGTTGCCGAGATTAGCCGCGGAACGGCTCGATTGCGCTCCGATAGAGATCGTCGTTGTTGCAGACTCTGTGTTCGGCGCATCCGGAGAACCCGGACCCGGACCGGCAGCCACAGTCACACCATCGTCTTGAGATCTGCGTCGAGATCTCGAGCGCCGATGACTTCGGGACGAGGCTGTACTGTGCTTTCGAGTAGGACGAGCAGCCGGAGCCGGAGCCGCAGCAAGCGACATTGAACGTTGGGGAGGCTGAAGGATTGAGGGCTGATTTGGACGAACAGTTGCCGGCCCTTGAGTCGGAGCGGCAGCCGAAAGATTATTCCAGGCCTCTCTGAGGCCTACGAGTCGACGCATACATCCGTCCGAGTCCTTCTCATAGCGAATCTCGAGAACCGGAAGGCGAGGATGCACATCAGGCAGATGTCTCTCAAAGATCTCAAACGACGGCTCTGAAACAGGAACATCGAGGTACGCGGAACCGGATCGAGGTTCCAGGAGGAAGCGAAAGATACGTGCTGTGTGATCGATGGGCTCCGACATTGAAGTATCAGCAGACTCGATGTCCGAACGAGCTTCATTCAGCGAAAATGGATCGAAGGCGCCAGTGCTCCAGAGGCGGAAGTTCGGAGTCTCGATCACAGTCTCAGTATCGATGAGTGAATTTGATGTGAGCGATCGAATCACCCTCGCGACGGCGCTCGGAGTGAACTCGCGGTAATCCGGCGAGAGAAAGTCAAAGATGACACGAGTGAAGGCACGATGACCGGGAATCGACTCTCTCAGCTGCTCGCTGATGTCCGGGAAGCCATCGAGCAGTTGTGCATGAGGATCGGACTGAATCTGACGGTGTTCGGGAAGGCAGACACTCACCGGTTCTCGACCGGCGGTGAAGACGCTCCCGGTCAAGCGTGCGAGTCTCGAATGATCGGCAGTCGTAGGATCACGGTGATAGTCGGCACCGATGACGAGTGTGAGAGGCTCCGCCGGATTCGGAGCTTCCACTTTTTGCTCTTCCTCGTCGTCTCCCTCGCCGTCTTCCTCCTCTTCCTCGTCCTCATTCATCTCCTCGTCTTGATCGCTGCCGGCCTGAGATCTTTGCAGCGTGGTGAGTGTTCTCTGATCAGACATATCGTCATCATCTTCCCCATCCTCCCTTCCCGATCCGCGACTCGGTGACTCCTCACCATGAGGATCCGCAGGTTCCGGCGCAGAAGGAGTCGGGCCAGAGGATTTCACTTGGCTCTCAAGAGCGAAATGCTCACGGAATGGATGTGATGTCAGAAGAGGATAAGTGACATCGAGAATGGAAGGCTTCGATGCGGATCGAGAATCGAGCGCTCGTAAACCCGCGTGATGCGGACACAGAAGCAACGGTGCAGATTTGAACTGATCCGACAGAGATAAGTCTCCGGTTCCAGGCACAGATTGCATGAGACACAACGAGTGATACTCAAGGCTGGAGTCACCGCACTTCGAGCATCGTGCGAAGGATAACATCCAGTCGGCGATCAGATCTGGTCGAGCCAGCATGTGATTGATCTGACACAGAGATGGACGACTCGGCAAGCAGTGATGCTGCAGAGCCGCGGCACGATCGATCACGCCCTCGCGATTCTGGCGAACGACCTGACGCTCCATCGCCGGCAGGAGAGGCTGAAGTAGCTTGTACTGAAGATTCGAGGCGGCATTCGGAAGCAGATGATAAGGAGTCTGATCAAACTGCGCCATTCCCTTCGAGTCGAGAGCCTCCACGCCATAGAGTGCGACCAGACCGCAGGGACCGAGCTTCGGATCACGTGCGTGGCGTTGCCTCACGTGCTTCTCACAGAGACCGGTGGAGCAATCGCGCTTGAGACCTCCGAGCAGCGCACCATGCTGAAGACACTGCGCGTGATACGGCCGATGACAGCCCTCTCGCACGCAGGCCGGGCATGGCCTGAGTCGAACGTCCATCGGATGAAGACCACCGTGTCTCATGAGATCACCAATCGAGCAGTGGAGCTGACAGTGAGAGAGGCATGAGAGATCGAGGACGATGGAGGGTCGCGCCTCCGCACCCTGACAGAACACACTCTCGGGATGCAGATGTGCCTCACAGAAGACCGAAGGAAGACCAGCGGAGTCCATGGCCGGATGATACTGAGCCTCGGCCTGGGTGAGAGGCAGATGATCGACTCGAGACTTCTTCATGCAGGTTCGATGAATCTTCTTGGTGCAGTCCGGGAAGCCACATAACACGAGAGGCTCACGTGACAGACCGAGACATTCGCTCGAGCAATAGATCGAGTCGATCTCGTGATTGACCTTGAGATATTCAGGAATGAAGCGAGAATATCGCTTCAAATCGTAGGCAGCGAGATGAGCTTCACGCCAGCGATCAGAACGAGCGCGAGGAAGTGAGGCCATGGCACCCACGAGCTTCGAATCATTGTTCGAGAAGCAATGAAACCGCTCCACCACCTCTTCCGTCCTCCAGGTCCCATCGTCCAGCTCGATTCTCAGGAGAAGCATGACAACGGAGAAGCGTGACATAATGAACTTGTTCACCATCTTTACCGACTTCTTAGGGAGTTTCTTCTTGCACCAACTCTGAAAGTCAGCGCGCATCATCTTCTCGAGGAGTGTCCGCGCCTTTTTCAGATCTTCGAGAGTCTTCAACTCATCACGAATCACATCGCGCCATAGCTGGACGCCATCTGAGGAATTGAGACCGAGACTCGCTTGGATCTTGGGATCGTCTAAAGCCAACCGCAGCAGAAGAATTCTTTCATCCTGATCGGTCTCAATCCACTTGAGTATGGAACTCTTTCGAAAGACTTCCAATGTCTTGAGGGAGTCCAGAAACGCGGGATTGAGACCCGGAGACAAGAGCAGTCGGCGATCACCAGACCCGAACGCTTCTTCACGCAGCAGAAAGTACTCGCACTGAAGAAGCTCGATGAGCTGACTCGCGGTCATGATTCCAATCTCGAGAAGCTTCGTCTGCTGCTTCTTCTCGAAGGTCGTATGCCACCAATCAAGATACGGCACATAGGAGAGAGCCGCGTGGAGGAAGAGACAGTAATCGAGCGCGGAGTTCGGAGAGGGACTCGGCTCGAGAGCACCGAGAAGATAGTTGAGCGCATCTCCACGACCGACACGCGACTTGATTTGAGGATCAAGATCCGGCGGCAGAGGCGGTTCAGGCCGCATGCCCGGCAGCCCGACATAATGCTCGAGCGCATGGAATTGAGAATCAGTCAGGTGAACGCTGATTCGTTGATCGAGCTTGGAATCCTTCAGTATCGTATTCGTGCGGATGATATCGAAATCCTTCAGAAGTCGCGCTCGTTCCTCCTTCCAAGGAATTTCCGAATCCGGAGCCTTCAACGCCTCCGGTGGCAGATACATCACTCCGGTGGAATCGGAGTTCGAGAGCGCACGCGTCGATAAGTAACGCGCCTGAAGTAGAGTGATGATACGACTGATGCCGAGCTTCTGAAGTTCCGGCTCGAGACAGACTCGCTGATGCAGGGCGTCGAGATAATTCAGATCCATGAGTGCCATGCCGAGGAAATGCTGTAGGCCGTGCAGGAATCCAGGTGCGGCATCGTTCTGTGTCCCGAGAAGGAAGGACAACGAATTGCCTTTCAAGAGGAAGAGCTTGAGGTGAGAGAGTGAAGTGAAAGGAGTCGAGAGCCAGATCTGCGTCATCGAGCCCGGTTGATCTGCATTGACGATCGCACGCTCTTCCTCCGAGAGCTTCGAGCCGGCCTCATACACCTCGCGTGATATCTCGATCTTAAACGCAGCATGTGAGAAGACCGAGACAAGACTCTTGCTGATCTTGATCGAATTCGGTCGAATCACGGCACGAAACTCTCGATTCGAGTCCCCGAGAGAAGGAGTCTCAGCAGGCACCATGAACGTATCATCGGCATCGGAGACGGGGTGATGATGATGATCTCGCTTATCCGGAGTGAGTGTGCTTGAGAGTGAGCTCGATCCGATTTGATCGAAGAGCGGAGCGTGTCGAGAAATTCTCAGTGGTGAGCTGAAATTCCCCGAGGCGATTCCGTGATGCGGTGTGAACGGGAAGCGAGCATGGGTCGGGCGTGTGACCTGGGGAGTGAGTGTGATGCTGAGAGAGCGTGGTCCATGCGTCGGGACATGTGGTGAGGGAGGAAGGCCGCTCGATGCTCGAGACCCGAGGCTCGAGATCGAGGAAGTCGATTCGAAGGCGAAGTCGCTCGAGAGCGCAGAGGCGGTGCTGGGAGCACGACTCAGCCGCTTCACCGTGGGAGGGCTCGATGGACGCACCCCGGGGCGCGCGACTGGAGGGAGGGGAGAGTGTCGCAGAGAGAGGAGAGAGGAGAGCGAAGAGGCGAATCAACGAAAGGTCAGAATCGTGCATCGTGTCCCGAGAAACGCTCGAGCATGCGCGAGAGTACGCAGGCGCTGGACTCACCCACTCTCACCCCCGCCTGGCGAGGCATCATGTGCGTGTGTCGGTGTCGGTGTGTGGTGTGTCGACACGTGTGTGCGAGGTCGAAATGTGCGATTTCGAGCTGCGATCGACTGGACCCGAGGATTCGTCTTGAGTGTCTCGTTTCAAACTGACTGCGCCCGAGACAGACGTCTCGAAACCGAAGACGAATCCTCGGGGCCGCCCGCCTCACTGAGCCTCTCGACCACACACCGCCGGCACACGCGTACGTCACACCAGTGCGCACCACGGAGTCGAGTCTCCTCGACGCCGCCTCTCGATCTGTGCTCGAGGCATTCGACTCACTGTCGGTTCGCGTGCTCACGGTCGCGTGCTCTCGTGCCTCGCTCCTCCCTCTCCTCAGCGCCAATCTCGTGCCTCTCGCGCTCACTGTCGTGCGGCACACAGAAGTGCGCGGTGTCACTTCTCTCAGAGTTCTTCCTTGAGTCTCGGTCTTGGTCTCGGGATCTCACGTCTCGGTCTCGGTCTCGGCCTCAGGCATGTCGAGTCCCGCCGCGGAGCCGGCTCGGATGGCGATCTTGCGGCTTCAGGAAAAGCACGTCACCGAGTTCCTGCAGAGACCAGATATTCTCAAGCGACTCAAGGAGTTGGAGTTCCCGTATGTCGTGTGTCAGAAGCGACCATCTCCATCGTTCGTGGCCGTCACAGTGCAGGAGAGTTCGCTCTGGCCGGGACTTCTCGGTTGTATCGTCACTCTGAAACCGGACAACGAAGTGTCAGTCCTGAGACCTAGCTTCGAGCATTGTTGAGTCTATTCTCGGTGCTCACTCTCTCTCTCTCTCTCTCTCTCTTTCTCTCTCTCTCTCTCTCTCTCTCTCTCTCTCTCCCTTTCTATCTCAGTTGGTTGCCCTACTGCGGGTTCTGCATCCCCGAGGAAATTCACGATCTTCTCTTCAAGGAGATCCATGCACCGACCGCCATGAACGCTCCGAATCTCGATTACACTCACACCGATGGCACGAAGATCAAGGTTGTGATTCTCGGTTATCCGACGATGCCTGCTCCGATCGTGAATTGCGCCTCACGAATGCCCGAGGGAAAGCAAGCTCGGCCTCCCAGTGCTATCGTCCTCGAGTATCGTCAACAGCCATCCTCGGTTCTCAAGAAGAAGGGCGCCATCGTAGTACCTCCTGACTTTCTTTACATTGAGATCAAGAAAGGTGCTCTCACCCCTGCCGAGATTGGCCGAACTGAAATCCTCGCGAAGTACGACAACAAGAAGAAGAAGGGTGGATTCTGGCGCAAGGATGGGGATCTCCCTCCGGAACATGTATTCTGCGATGTGTGTCAACTCAAGAAGCAGCAGAAGAAGGTTAATCCAATCATTATGTGTGATATCCGGGGCTGCCCGTGTGGTCGTCATCTTGGGTGCATGAAATTTCCTCCGAGTCTCGAAGAAATTGAGGACCTGGAGCACAAATGCGAGTTACACACACGAGCCTCCTCGATCCCCGGGCCGTTGCACAATACGACTCGCCAACTTCGGCCTCGACGATCACTCCTTACTCGCGCCTCCTCGATCCCGTTGCACAATCAGCCTCAGAGCGGTGATGCTGCTGCTGATCTGGTATTTCTTCCTCGAGATCGCAGTGAAGAAGCTCTGCATCTCAATGCGCAGAAGATGGATGTAAGGATCAAAGTCAAGTATTCCGAACTCTGGTCGTGGCTGTTTCAGTCGTCGAAGTCGCAAAGCCGGTTCCATCATCGCGTATCTCTGGGGATTGATCATCTCCGAGGAGAGACATCAATACTTGCTCACTCTTATCCGAGACAAGAACGGGCGCAAGGCCACTGACCTCACGCCCGAGGAGGAGGAGTATGTCGAAGACGCGAAGAAGGGCATATGGCGCAGTATCACTCTCGCGTGCTTCCTCTCCGATGCGAACACTGAGTATGTGCTGCTCGTCTCGAGACAGTGTCCGGCGGGATACATCAATGATCCGAAGTCTGAAACCGGCGAGAATTGCAAATGCGAGATGCCCGAAGAAGCCATCGTCGGTCAAGATCTTTCGATGCAATGGAATCAGATCAAGATTCTCGCAACTTCCGATATCGCGGCGGGTCAAGAGCTCTTCTTCGCTTACGGAGGCTACGAACCTTCAGGACCTATCGCGGACTCGACCCTTCTCGAAGCCTCTGAATCTCCAGCCAAAGCTTCACAGCTCCTTCGTCACATCAACGAAATGGTGGGGAGTCCTGAGGAGGCGACACCTTACTACCTCATGAGTGGTGATCAACTGAGGGAGGCTCAGCGCAGGGATCGCGAACAACGCGTGGCCTTCCTTCAAAAGCTCTCAATCTCAACTTTCGGTTCGAAACCTGCGGTTCTGGCACCGCCAGCCGGAACTGCTGTCTTCCTTTGCATGGCGAATGTTCACAAGGGTTACAAAACGCCGAAGAGCCAGAACAATCCATCCGGTGGTGGTGGTCCCGAACGTGATCGTGATCGCTTGGAGATGATCCGGAGAACAGATGCGAGATT
>JARLIC010000067.1 GCA_031291905.1 Minisyncoccota bacterium | reverse complement strand
GTCTTCACGTAGTCGGGATCCACCTCGTGATAGTTCGGGATGCGCTGGACGAGCGAGCGGATGCGCTTGCGGATCTCGTCGAGCATCTCCTGGTTGTCCTTGAGGTAGATGAACCCGCGGGAGATGATGTCCGGATTCTTAATGAGCTTGCCCTTGTCGCGGTCGGTGGTGAGGATGATGACGAGCATACCTTCCTGCGCAAGCGCGCGGCGGTCGCGCAACACGACCTCTTCCACGTCGCCCACGCCGAGGCCGTCCACCATCACATAGAACGCCGGCACTTCCTCTTTGGTGACGGTGAAAGTGTCCTTCGTGAGCTCGGCTACCTGGCCGTTATCCATAAGACGCACGTTCTCCTTCGCCACGCCGGATTCGCGGGCGGTCTGTCCGTTCGCGGCGCGCATGAAGTAATAGCCGTGGATCGGCATGAGGAACTTCGGTTTGAGGAGCTTGATGACGAGCCCGATGTCGCCCTTCGGTGCGTGCCCGGAGGAATGGATGTCGACGAGCGCCGAGTGGAACACGATCGCGCCCTGGCGCGCCAGGTTGTCTTTCACGGTCTGTACGCTGCGCTCGTTGCCCGGAATGACCGACGACGAGAGCACGAACGTGTCGCCCTCCTTGATCTTGATGGAGCGGTGTTCGCCGTTGATCATCTTCATGAGGCCGGCGTTCGATTCGCCCTGCGCGCCGGTGGAGAGGATGAGGACCTTGTCGTCCTTCATTTTGTTCACCTCCTCGACGGCGATGAGCGTGCCCTCCTTCGCTTTCACGAAGCCGAGCCCCTGCGCGATCGCGATGTTCGTCTTCATCGAGTAGCCGTTCAGCGCGACCTTGCGGCCGAGCTTCTCGGCGATCTTGATGATCTCGGCGATGCGGGTGATGAGCGAGGCGAATGTGGCGACGATGATGCGTCCTTCGGACGCCCTGAATATCTCCTCAAGGTTCTTCTCGACCGTCTTTTCCGAGACGGAATGGCCCGGGCGCTCCGCGGCAGTGGAATCCACCATGAACGTATGGACGCCCATCTTGCCGAGCTTCTCGAACTCCTCGAGGCCGTGCGGATTGCCTTCGTCGTCGTAGTCGAGGCGGAAGTCCGCGAAATGGACGATGTTGCCGATAGGCGTCTTCATCATCACGCCGATCGTCTCCGGGATCGTGTGCGGCACGCCGAAGAAGAGCGCGGTGAGGTTGTTCGAAAGCTTCATCTCGTCGCCGCTCTTGATGAGCTGGATGTGCATCTTCGGGGCGTTCGGGAAATCGTCCGCGCGCTTCTCGATGATCGCCTTCGTGATCGAGCTCGCGTAGATCGGGGGATTGCCGAGCCTCGCGAGGACGTGCGGCAGCGCGCCGATGTGGTCGTAGTGCCCGTGCGTCAGGATGATCGCGTGGATGTTCTGCTTCTTCTTCTCGAGGTAGTCGACGTTCGGGATGATGTAATCGATGCCCGGCGTCTCTTCTTCGGGGAACTGAAGGCCCATGTCGATGACCACGATCTCGTTCTTGTACTCGATGAACGAGCAATTGCGCCCGATCTCCTCGAGGCCGCCGAGCGGCACTAGCCGCACTGCGTCGGGATTCGATTTGGCGCGCGCATCGGCCGCGACCGTCGGATGAGGCCCCATCTTGTTCCTCAGTGCGGGATTCGCGGCGCCGACGGCCTGTGAGGGCCGGCGGGGGCCGTTGTTGTCGCGCCGCGAGCGGCCATGGCCGGGGTTTGCGGTGTTGGTGTTTGTGTTGATGTGCGCGGGTGCGCCTTGCCCGGGAATGTGCCGTACGAATACGGGTCCCGCGGGATGCTGCGATGCGGCGGGCCGCGGTGCGCCGTGCGGCGCCTGCATGGGCGCGCGCGCCGGACGCGGCCTTATCGGCGGCGGGACCGGTCGCTGGCGCTCCGGATTGTTGTTGCCGTTGCCGCCACCCTGGCGGCCGTTCTGATTTTCGTTTTTCTTTATCATTGCTTTGTGATTTATTTTTTCTCTATTTCTTCTTTTATTTTATTTGCGATTTTCCTCAATTCTTCCTCGTCCATCGCGCGTGCCCGTTCGGGATTGAGCTCGTTCCCTCCATGCAGAGGAACAAGGTGCAGGTGCGCGTGCGGCACGCCGAATCCTTCCACCGCGATGCCGATCCGCTTCGCATCCGTGGCGCGCCGGAGCGGGGCGAAAAGCGTTTTAGCGATCATGAAAATTTCCGCATAGCGTTCGTCGGGGAGGTCAAAAATGGAATCAATATGTTCTTTGGGAATTATTAAAAGATGGCCGGGATTGATAGGTTTGGCGTCGGCGAACACAAGGAACCTCTCGTTCTCCCACACGATATACGAGGGGATTTCCTTATCTGCTATCTTGCAAAAGATGCAATCAGACATAAATAATTGTTTATTATGTGCCGGAGAGGAGAGTCGAACTCCTATGACCTTGCGGTCGCTGGCACCTGAAGCCAGTGTGTCTGCCATTCCACCACCCCGGCGCGAGGAAGTGTTCCGAAGGAGAAACTGTCCTGATAGACTCCACTATAGCATAACCGGCGGGTAAAAGTCAAAACACACTTAATTCCTGCTTTGCAAACCCAACGTTATTTCAGCACCCTTGCGGTGTTGAGATACCAGCTGCTTACGTCGCGGAAACGGTCGGAAGGGTCGGTCAGGACGCTCGAGGTCGCAATGCCCCGGATGTTGGCGCCGGACGCGTAAAGATAATCGGGCGAGTAAAGGAACACGGCGGGATAATCGCTCTCGATCTCCTGCTGCGCGTGCGCAAGGTCGGCGGCCGCGACGTCGGTGCTCGAGCTCTGCCGCGCCGCCTCGATGGGGGAGTCGACGGCGTTGTCGCCGAGGATCGCGAGGTTGAGTCCCGGGTAGAACCGCTGCGAGGAATCCCAGAACGAATAGAGGTCCGAGCTTGGGCCGAGCGCGTTGCCGAAAAGCAGCGCCTCGTAGTCACGATTCTTTATCGTGTTCGCCGTGATGTCGCCCGGCGGGTCCGCGGTGACGTTCACCTGCACGCCGATCGCGGTCCATGCCATGCGGAGGAACTCCGCGGTCTTCGTGAGGAAGGCGATCTGTGGCACGGTGAGCTCAAGGGTGAGCGGGATCACGCTGCCATGGACGGTCTTTGCCCGGAGGCCGGTGCTCGAACTTACCGTCCATCCGGCATTGTCGAGAAGGCTTTCCGCCGCTGCCGGACCCGATGCGGAAGCGCCGGCCGAAGCGGGTGCGGCGTAATAAGGCGCATCGGGCGGGATCGGGCCGTAATCGGGGACGGCGCCGGCATTGCCCGCGCCGAACACCTGGCCGACAAGGCCGTCCCTGTCGATCGCCACCGTGAGTGCTTCGCGGACCGCGGGGTCCTGCAAGGCGAGGTTCTTGCTCTGATTAAAGAAGACCGCGTAATAGCTCGATGTCCTCCACGAGGAAAGTCCGTAAGGGCGGTCGATC
>JARLIC010000066.1 GCA_031291905.1 Minisyncoccota bacterium | reverse complement strand
CTCGACCGCGACTCGGGCATCGTGAGCCACGTCGGCAACGAAAAGAACCCCGCAGTGAAGCGCCTGATCGCCGAGATCATCCCGAAGTGCCTCAAGCGCAAGAAATATATCGGCATCTGCGGACAGGGCCCTTCCGACTATCCCGACTTCGCCGCATTCCTTGTCGACCTCGGCATCGAGAGCATGTCGCTCAATCCGGATACGGTCGTGCGCACCACCGTCGCCATTGCGGCGCAGGAAGCGAAACTGAAGGGAAAGAAAAAGAAGGCGAGAAAATAATAAGGCATGGATAAGCCCTCCCCCGTCCCCGAACCGGGCTTCTATTACCACTACAAGCACGACCCCCACGGCCCGCTGAACCGCTATGCCTACCGGGTACTCGGCACGGGTGAACACTCGGAGGACGATTGCCGGCCGGAGGACAAGTATATGGTCGTCTACCGCGCGCTGTACGAGGACGCACGCGCATATCAAAACGGCAAACTGTTCGACCTGCGCCCGCTTGCCATGTTCATGGGAGACGCAACCAAGGACGGCGCGGCCGTCCCCCGCTTCCGCAAGATCACCAATCCGGAGATCATCGCCGTGCTCGAAAAGACGGAGAAGGAGATGTACCGGTCCGGGTAATCGTTCTTCCGCGGAATGGTATAATGGAACCATGACACAAAACCATAAGGCGGCATTTTTCAACTTCGAGAAGTGGGGCGAGGAGGGCAAACAATACGTGACGGAGAGCCCCGCGCTCCGCGATGCGGGCGTCGAAGTGGCGATCGTGAGCAATACGCTCGATGCCGCGCACATCCCCGCCGACACGGACTTCGACATCGCGGCGATCTTCATGGATTCGCCCGTCGACGCCGCGACGATCGCCGCGCTTCCCAACCTCAAGTTCATCACAACGATGTCGACCGGCTTCGATCATATCGACCTCGCCTCCGCGGCGGCACGCCTCATCCCCGTCTCGTCCGTGCCCGCATACGGAGAGAACACCGTCGCCGAGTTCGCATTCGCGCTCATCCTCGCACTCTCGCGCAAGATCCGCGAGGCGAACGCCCGCGTGCGCGACGAACACCGCTTCGAGACCGACGGGCTCCGCGGATTCGACCTCGCCGGAAAGACGATCGGCGTCGTGGGAACCGGCCGCATCGGTAAACACGCCGTCAGGATGGCGAAGGGGTTCGGCATGAACATCGTCGCCTACGACGTATATCACGACGACGCGTTCGCCGCCGAAATGGGATTCAGCTATTTGGAACTTACGGACCTGCTCGCGCAAAGCGACATCATTACCATTCATGCGCCGTATATGCCGAGCACGCACCACCTCATCAACAGCGGGAACATCGGCCTTGTGAAGCCCGGCGCGATCCTCATCAATACCGCGCGCGGCGCGATCGTGGAGACGGCGGCGCTCACCGCCGCGCTCAAGAGCGGCCGGCTCGGCGGCGCGGGCATCGACGTGCTCGAGGAAGAGGCGGCAATGAAGGCGGGCGACATGTCGCTCGACGCCGACCTCGTTCAGCTCCCGAACGTCATCGTGACGCCACACAACGCGTTCAATACCAAGGAGGCGTATTTCCGCATCCTCGACACCACCATCGAGAATATCGTCGCCTTTGCGAAGGGCGCACCGACGAACCTCGTGAAATAATATCCATATGAAAACAAGTTCTCTTATCGCGCGGACGATCCTCGATTCCCGTGGCCATTGGACGGTCGAGGCGGCGCTCACCCTCAGGAACGGCATCCGCGTCACGGCGTCCGTGCCGCAAGGCAAGAGCACCGGCGCCTCGGAAGCCCATGCGCTTCCCGCGGCCCGCGCGGTGCGGAACATCAACAAGATCATCGCCCCGTGGCTTGTGCGCGCCGACTTCAATGACCAGGACGCACTCGATGCGTTCCTTGTGAGGCTCGACGGCACGACCTCAAAATCGAAGCTTGGCGCGAATGCAATCCTCGCCACCTCGATCGCCTTCGCGCGCGCATCGGCCGCCGCAAAGAAGGTCCCGCTCTGGCGGCACCTCCGCACGATCGCGAAACTACCGGCGAGAAAATCCGCCTTCGCCCAGCCGCGCCTCTTCATCAATGTGGTGAACGGCGGCCTGCACGCGGGCAACAACCTCGCCTTCCAGGAATATCTCATCATCCCGAAGTGCCGCACGATCGCCGAATCGGTCGACGTCGGCACCGCGGTGTACCACGAGCTCGGCAACGCGCTCGTCGCCGCAAAAGGAAAGACCGCGGCGAACCTCGGCGACGAGGGCGGCTACGCGCCGGACTTCAAAGACAATCTTGAACCGTTCGCGATGCTGCAGCACGCCGCGAAAAAACTCAAGCTCGACAAGAAAGTGGACTTCGGTATGGATGCCGCGGCAACGGACATCAAAGATCCCGCGCTCGGCCGTCCCGGCGCACTCATGAAAGCCTATGCCGCGATCATCAAAAAATACGGTCCGATATACCTTGAAGATCCGTTCGATGAAAATGACTTCGAAGGATTTGCGGGGCTCAATGCGGAGTTCAACGGCGAAGGCGGCGGCACCATATGGATCGCGGGCGACGACCTCACCACCACGAACGTCCGCCTCATGGAACGCGCGCACGCGGCGAAGAGCGTGAACGCCATCATCATCAAACCGAACCAGATCGGCAGCGTGAGCGAAGCGCTCGCCGCCGTGCGGCTCGCGCGCGAATACGGCTGGGCCGTCGTGGCATCGCACCGCAGCGGTGAAACGAACGACGACTTCATCGCCGACTTCGCCTACGGCGTCCAGGCCGACGGCCTCAAGCTCGGCGCACCGGCGCGCGGCGAGCGTGTCGCAAAATACAACCGCTTACTCGAGATAGAGGAAGAAGGAAAGAAGGGGGGGAGGTAAGAAGCGAAGAAGGGAAGAAAAAACAACTCTTTCCTCTTTTGCCCTTCCCTGCTTCTTAGCTTCTTACCTTCTTACCTTCCTCCCTTCTCTTTTCCTACTGCTTCCTTCACGTCGGCATATCCGTCGCGCGCAAGCAGCTTCACGAGCCCTTTATTGATCCGCCGGACCGCCATCGGACCGCCATAGATCAGGCCGGTCACTATTTGCACGAGCGACGCGCCCGCCAATATTTTTTCGTACGCATCGTCCGCGGTGAACACGCCGCCGAGACCGATGATCGTATACTTGCCGCCCGCGGCGTTCGCT
>JARLIC010000065.1 GCA_031291905.1 Minisyncoccota bacterium | reverse complement strand
ATATTAAGAGGTACAAGAAGGAGCTCGCGGTGCGGAAGAAGCGCAAGGCTAGGGCCAAAAAGCTCGCCTTCCTCCCCGTCGAGCGCAGGACTGCTCCTGAGAAAATCGCCGACAGCAAACACGCTGAGCTGCAGGACCTAGTTATCGGCCAAGGAAACAAGGGAGTCGTGCCCGCAAGCGTAGATGCTGTTCGGGCTGGTCGAAGCCAAGGTCTGCATGATATTGTCCCCGCTCATGAGACTGACGCTGAAGACAGCGTTATTGATTTCGTTGAAGTGGCCGAACCAGAGGAAGAACCCGTGGAGGGTCTGCAACCTGCGACCGTGCTTGATACAGAAGAGTTCAACAAGCGGGTCGACGAGATGGTCTCCGCAAAGATGCTCGAGGAAAGCCTTATAGCCGCCGCGAAGGAGCAGGAGATGAAGGAAAAGTACGAGCAGAAGGAGGCGGCCCTGCGTGCCGAACTGCTGAACGAGCAGATTGTCTTCGAGGAAATCCGGAAGAAGCAGGAGGACGCACGGATGAAGGTGGAGGTCGAGATAGAATCGTCGCGCGTCGAGGCCAAGGTTGTGCAGGACCAGATCCGCGTCGTCGACGAGATGCTGGGGACCTACGAGTGTCCCATCTCGTGCGAACTGGTCAAGGACCCTGTAGTTGCAGAAGACGGCCACACGTATGAGCGGCAGGATATTGAGAGCTGGTTGAGGAGCCACAACGTGTCGCCCATGACGCTGGCGGTCATAGGGCAGAACCTGGTCCCCAACCACAAGGTGCGTGCTGCTGTCGGCGAGCTGGCCGAGTATAAGAAAAAGCTTGAGGGGAGGCTCGCGGATATCCATAAGCTGATACATACGGCCAGCTAATGTTATTATTATTATTTGCTCCCGTAGTAACGATTTGTATGCCTAGATATATAATATATAGTAAACTGTGAATAAACAATAATTCAAAAGCAATGTTCAAGAAGAGGTCGTCCACAAGATCCAGCGACAAGTCAATCCCCCGTCCCGCGGCTAAGTCGGCAAACCACACAGCCGCAGAGTACGGGGCCTCATCCGGACCCTTCCGAAGAAACTGGGTAAGCGTCTTCGCTAACCGACTCGCAGTCGCCTCGCTGGAACGACCGTTTTGTTCTATGCCAGATCCCCGACTACGACGCCCTCTACGACTCCCACTGTATCGGCTTCATTGCATCCCACAATCGACACAGTGCCGTTCCCAGGAGACGCATATTGAAGACGACCGGACTGGGCAGGATGGAGAAAGGCAGGACGATCACCGCGACCGAGGGAGCCGGAAAGTACCCGGCCCGCCGTCTCCGTATGAAGAAGGCTGACTCGAAGCACAACAAGAGCTCAATCGAGGCTTATTCCGTCCAGGCCACTCGTGCGCTCAAGATCAGCAAGAAGGACCTCGCCCTACTACGCCAGGCCCTTGAGGACCT
>JARLIC010000064.1 GCA_031291905.1 Minisyncoccota bacterium | reverse complement strand
TTGTGCTCTCGACAGGAATCGAACCTGTACCACCTCCTTCGGAGGGAGATATTCTATCCATTAAACTACGAGAGCTTTGTGGCAACACCGCGCGACGCGCCATGTCCGCCGCTTCTAATGTACTACAAATGAGGCGACTTCGTAAACCGCGGCACAGACGAAGACGATCGTGACGATGTCGAGCAAGAGTTTTTCGCGCGACGTAAGGGCGAGCGTCCGCCGCCCGACGGAGATGATCAGAAGGTATTGCGTACTTATAAACACGCCGCCGGCAACGCTCACGATCACCAGGAAATTGGTGAATCCGGAAAGTACCACCGCAAGCGGCAAACCGACGATGATCGCACGCGAGACCAGCGAGTTCCACTTGAGATCCTTTTCCATCGCGCCCCTCATTTCGCGCGCGAGCGGCACGGACACCACGCACACCGACGCAAGGCCTACGACCGCCAGGACGTCCTTTCTCCATACCGGCCAGCCGCCGATCCCCGATATTGTGTCGGATGCCACATGCGACACGCTGCCGATCACGCCGAGGGCGAAGAGCCAATAGAGCGCCGCCGCGAACGCAACGCCGGCAACGAAGGCACCGAGGTTGTTGTTTTTCGCTTTCGGATCGGAGCGGGTAAGCTCGTAGACCTGCTCGACGCTCGTCCATCCCGCAAGCGAGAAGAGTACGGCGCCGAACGGGAGGAAGAAATTATTCGTAATCGCGAGCGGCATATTCGCAAAAGCAAGATCGGGACGGCCGGAAAAGAAGATGAAGAGGATCGCGCACGCGATGAGTGCGATCCCGGCAATCTCAAGCCGGGCGACCTTCCCTTCGCTTCCCCATACAAGGCACGCGAGCAGGAACCAGAATACCCCGAGCGCGACGACCGGGGAGATCCCCGGAAACAGGATCTGCAGAAAATGCATCCCGAGGACAAGGTAGGCGACGAATCCGAGGAGCATACCGACCACGATCGCCACGAATCCTATCCAGAACCCCGTGCCGCCGAAATACTTCCCCGCAAGGCCCAGAAGCCGCTCCTTCTCGTCCACTGCGGCGAGCGTCCGCAGATAGATAATATGCGCGACGGAAACCGCGGCGATGAGCGCCACGAAATAACAGAGGGTGAGAAGCCATCCCGCCGTCTGGATCACATAAGGAAGCGCGAACACCCCTTCGCCGACGGTCGCGGCGGCAACGATCGCCATAATTCCGAGGCCCTTTCTCTTATTCATGATACTGGGGGATGTTTTGAGTACGCCTCTAGCCGTTAGCCCTGTGCGCGGAGACCTTCGCATCCTTCGCGGTTATTCCCTTCTCGTCCGCGCGTACGCGGGCAAGCACTTTCTCCACGAGCACCTTCGGGTCCGGATCGAAAATGACCTTGCCCATGCCGCGATGCGCGATCTCGAGTATACGCTTAAGCTCGTCGCTCTCACCGCCGGTCCCCGTAAGCACACCCTGCGGTTTTTTGTCCTCGAACGCGATCGTGAACTCGTTGAGCGTTCCCACACGGCCGTAGATCGTGATCACCGCGTCCGCCGAGCGTGTAAGCAGAAGATTGCGTCCCGAATAGTCGAACCCCGTGTAAATGATGAGGTCGTGATATTCGAGCGGCAAATGATAGGTCTTCACGTGCGCGGCCTTCGATACGGCGGGCGAAAGCCCGATCACGATGCCGCCCGCTTCCTTTGCGCCCTTCGCGGCCCAATACGGAACGCCGGTCGTCGCTCCCGTCACCAGCACCGCACCCGCCTCCGCAACGAGCCGGCCCACTTCGATCGCTTTTTCCTTTGTTCCCGGAGCGGCGAACTTCAGGTCCGCGGCGCCGGAGATGCACACCTTATATCTCAGATAGGTCTTTCCCAGTTCCGATAATTTGCTTCTGGTGATCCTTTTTTTTGCCATTTTATATTTCTTATCTTTTTTCATCTTCTCTTCTTTCTTCTCTTCCCTTCTTCCCTAAATCCTTCTTTCCTCTTTTCCTTCTTCCCTTCTTTATAGTGTCACCGTTTCTCCCAATTTTGGCGCTTCGGCCGGAGTGCCGTACCGTTCGGTGATCTTCTCTGCGAGCGTCGCGCTCGACTGCGGCTCGCCCTGTACCACGAACACCTTCTTGAGCGCATGCTCATGCGCAGGCCGGGCCGGCCGGGCCATCGTGCCCAGCCAATCGAGTAGATGCGGCTGATCGGCGTGCGCGGAGTAGCCGGGAATATTGACTCGCTTTGCGCGTACGGGAATATCCTCGCCGAATATCTTCACTTCGGTCGCACCCTCCAGCAGTTGCCGCCCCATCGAACCTTCCGCCTGATAGCCCACGAACACGATCGTGCTGTTCGGGTCGGGAAGATAGCGCATCTCGTGGTGCAGTATGCGCCCCCCGTTCGACATGCCGGAGCCGGCGATGATTATCTTCGGCGGGGTCACGGTATTGATCTCCTTCGATTGTTCGGTGGTGAGCGTAAGCCGCAGGCCGGGGAAGTTGAGGATGTCGTCACCCGACTTCACGAGGTTTTGTACGTCTTTATTGAAAGAGTCCTCGTGCTTCTTGTAGACCGCGGTGATCTTGATCGCAAGCGGGCTGTCGATGTACACCGGCACGCGCGGGATCTCTTTGGATTCGAACAATTGGTGGAGGTTATAGAGGAGGTCCTGCGTGCGCTCCATCGCGAACGACGGGATCATGAGCGTGCCGCCCGCGTGGACGGTCTCCACGATCGCCTGGCGTAACATCTCCTTCCGCTCGTCCACACCCTCGTGCACGCGGTCGCCGTAGGTCGATTCGATGAGGCAGTAATCCGCGCCCGGAACCGTTTCCGTCGGCTTGATGATGGGCGCCGGCGAATTGCCGAGGTCTCCGGAGAACACGATCGTCTTTCCCTCCGCTTCGACGTGCGCGATCGCCGAGCCGAGGATATGCCCCGCGTCGTAAAGCTCAACCTTGAACTCGTTATTCGGCCCGACCGCGACCGGCTGATGGTAGCTGAGCCCGTGCCAAAGCCGCAACACGTTCGCAAGGTCGAGGTTATTATAGAGCGGCGGCTTCTTCTCCCGGTCGGCCTCCTCGGCGAGCAGATGCTCGGAGTCGAGCAGCATCATCTCGGCGAAATCCTTGGTTGCGTACGTGGAGTAGATCTTTCCTTTAAAGCCGGCCTTCACCAGACTCGGCAAGCGGCCGATGTGATCGAGGTGCGAATGGGTGATGAAGACCGCGGTGATTGCGGCCGGATCATATGCGAACGGATCGAAGTTCTCCTGGTTCGCAAAATGGCTCCCTTGATGAAGGCCGCAATCGACCATGATCTTCGTCCCGCCGGACTCGAGCACATAATTCGATCCCGTCGCCTCGCCGCATCCGCCGTAGAAAGTGAGTTGCATATCAAAAGTATATCACGCATCGGCCCCTTTCGCGTGCGCACCAAGCCTCTCCCTTAGCGCCTCCTCAAAGAGCCCGCGCTCGCTCCACGGGACCTTCTTGCCGCCCGCAACATGGATCCATTCCTCGCTCCCCTTTCCCGTGCCGATGACGACATCCCCGGGCCGTGCAAGCTCGAATGCTTTGTATATCGCCTTCTTGCGGTCGAGGATATTATGGACGCGCTTCGCCTTTTCCGGATCGGCTTCCCGGATGCCTCCCGCGATCTCATCCAATATACCCGAAGGGTTCTCGTTGTAGGGGTCCTCGTCGGTAAGGATGATCTCGTCGCAATACCGCGCCGCGATCGCACCCATCGCCGGGCGCTTCCATTTGTCGCGTCCTCCGCCCGCACCACCCAAAAGCGCGATGAGGCGCGGGTGCGGATATGCCGCCGATGGGTTCGGCTTCACCGCCCGATACGCCGCCTCGAGCGAATCCGGCGTGTGCGCATAATCCACGACCCCCGTATAGCCGCCCTCCCTCACGAACTCCATGCGGCCAGGCACGCCTTCGAAATTGAGGATTGCGCGCTCGATCGCCGCATCGTCGATGCCGAGCTTTTCCCCGATCGCCGCCGCGACCGCGATATGCTCGATGTTGAAATCGCTGAGGATGAATCGCTCCTCTTTGGACGCGGCCCGGATCCTGGGCAGATAATTCTTCAGGAATTCGTCCTCCTTCGAATATGCCGTGGGCGAGAACGCCGCGAGAACATTGAAGAAGAACGTGAACTCTTTGTCGTCGCGGTTCAGGAACACTTCGCCTCCCTGGCGGAACACATATTGCAGGAATGAGAGCTTCGCGGCGCGATAGTTTTCGAACGAGCCGTGCGACTCGATGTGCTCCGGCGCAAGATTGGTGATCACGCCCATGTCCCATTTGATGAAACGGTGCCGATGCTGAACGACCGCCTGCGACGATACTTCAATGAGGGCGTATTCGCACTTTTCGCGCACGGCGTCGCGCAGGAACTTCTGGATGAACGCGCGGCCCGGCATCGAATTGCCGGTATGGTTCTTCACGCTCCTCTCGCCGACCTTCACGCGGAGCGACGACAAAAGCGCCGTGCGCTTGCCGCCCGCTTCGAGGATCGCGTTTATAATTTCGAGAGTGGTCGTCTTCCCTTTTGTACCCGTCACGCCTATTACAAAAAGTTTCTTGCTTGGATAGCGATACACCGTCGCGCCCGTCCACGCCCACAAAAAATGGTACGCCGACAACGCGCCGGGGAAATTATAGAAAAGTTTTACGATGCGACGTTCCTTGAAGCTTGCCATTATGCTTTCGTGCTTAAGATCCTGAGCGCCGCCTTCAGACGGTTCTCCGCGCCGACCACGTCCTCGCCGACCTTCTCGAGCGCTGCGCGCGCCTCGTCACGACGATAACCGAGGCTGGTGAGCGCCTCCGCAAGATCGGAGTCCGTCTGCATCTTCTCCACCACAGCACCGCTCTTTACCGATTCCACCTTCGAACGCAGCTCGAGGATCACCCGCTCCGCCGTCTTGCGCCCGATGCCCGCCGCGCGGGTAAGCAGATCCGGCCTGCCTTCTTTGATAGCGGCCGAGAGCTCATCGAGTCGGCCCACGTCAAGAATTGCGAGTGCCGACCGCGGCCCCACGCCCGAAACGGAGATGAGTAGCTCGAAGAAATCCATTTCGTCCGGCGTTGCAAAACCATAGAGGTCGAGCGCGTCCTCCTTTACATTCAGATGGGTGAAAAGCTTCACGTCGTTGCCGTTCCCCGCCGCCGGCAAAGCGTCGAGCGTTGTTTTGCTCACAAAGACCTTCACGCCAAACCCGCCCGATTCCGCAACAATGAAGTGCTCCTCTTTGAGCGCGAGCTTGCCGAAGATGCTATAGATCATGCCCTTATTATAGCCCCAAGCCGAATGCGACGCATAGACTCGAATTAGATTCCTAAGAAAAGCTGCATGTTTTTGCAAGGGCTTGGGCGCTCTGAAAAGGTGTGTCGGAGCCGCGAAGGCGGCGAGACCCAAGCGGGATCGCCAGCAGGCGAGAACCGCGTCCTTTTCAGAGGGCCCAAGCCCTTGCAAAAACGGCAACTTCCGTTATAATGACCCTTATGCCAATCACATCCTCAGCCAAGAAGGCCCTTCGCCAGAATGCCACCCGCAACAAGCGGAACACCATCAAGAAGGTGGCTTATAAGAAAGCCGTGACCGATTTCCGCAAGCTCGTGGTGGCCAAGAAGCTCGACGAAGCGGCAAAAGCCCTTCCGGCAGCGTTCAAAGCGCTCGATAAGGCCGCAAAAACAAGGGTCATCGAGAAGAATAAGGCCAGCCGCTTGAAATCCCGCCTTTCCGCTCAGCTTACCAACAAGTCCACCAAGGCCTCCTCGTAGTCCACTTTCCCGGACTTTACCGCGAGATCATACTCCGCCATGTGCGGAGTTTTCTCTGCCCATTGCGACGCAAGGATGTTGAATATCTTTGCGGGCGGGTCCGAAAGCGCGAGCATTGTTTCGAGCGCGTAAAGACGGTTTTTCATATCGAAGCTTTTAAGACCATTCATAAGCCCCCAATAGTTCGGCGCCACCTCGAGATCGAATTGATCGAGGTCGGCGCGCTCGATGGCGGTTTTTTTGAGACCGCTAAGTTTTTCAAGTTCCGTCACAAGTCCCCATGAGTTCCCCTGGTAGACATCGGCCAAAAACCGCGCGGCCGCCGCCGAGAGCCTCGCTCCTTCTTCTTTTGCGGCAGCGTTCACAAAGCCCAGCCACTCGGCACCCGCAAGCACGTCGAATTTCTGCGAGATCGCGGGCTTGTCGATGAGGAATGCGAGCGCTTTCACCGGCTTGTCCTTTTCCGCAATGAGCACAGTGAAGCTATTCTCTTCCAGAAACGGTTTCAATAATTTGGAGAGTTTTGGCGCCTCGATCTCGAACGCGTTCTCAAGCACCGCAAGTTTTGCATTCTCAAAAAGCGACCTGGCATGCAAAAAACCCGCGAGCGCATCGAATGCGTCTTTTTCCTCAAGGTCGAACGTGGCCAGCCCGAGTGTGCCGCGTTTCTTCACGAATTCGGCGATCACCGAGCGCTTCTTTTCCGCACGCCGGTAATCGTCGGGGCCGTAAAGGAAAATGATCATATGGGTAAGGATAGGATAATGGATGGCAAAAGAAAAGCCGCCCGGAAATGGGCGGCACAAGGATCGATCCGGCTAGAAATGAAGCCACTTGAACTGCTGACCCGCAAATAGGGAGTAGGCGATCACGAAGAACGGAGTGGGGTCGGCGGTCATCCACCGAAGCACGGGGTGGTACGAACGCCTTGGGGAGACCATGGACCGGCGCTTGGAATGTTCCGGCCTCAACATTATGCGACGCTGCTCGCCTTTTTGCCCGCGTTGGATCATGCTTGCATCCTCCTTCTCTCGATTTTGCAACAGATTACACTATATCGTTGCCGAATCCAAAAATCAACCGCAACTCATTGGAGTTTGGAATTTGCGATTTGGCCTTGTTTCGGATCTAGCTATTTGGAACCCGGAGCTTTCTTCTCCTTCGCCGCTTTGATGAATTCACGGAACAGCGGATTCGGGCGCAACGGCCGCGATTTGAGCTCGGGGTGGAACTGCGTACCGACGAAGAACGGATGGATCTTCTTCGGAAGTTCCATGACCTCCATGAGCCGCCGCGAGGGCGACCTGCCGGAGAAGACGATCCCCGCCTTCTCAAGACGTTCCACATAGACGGGATTCACTTCGAAGCGATGGCGGTGCCGCTCACTGATCAAGGTTTTCCCATACGCCTTCTCGGTGATGGTGCCCTTCTTGAGCTTCGCAGGGTAAGCGCCGAGACGCATTGAAGCGCCATATTTCTTCTCGGCCAAAAGCTTTTTCTGCTCTGGCAAAATATCAATAATAGGATGCTTGGTTTTGGGGTTGATCTCGGTGGTATTCGCATCCTTCCACCCAAGCACGTCGCGCGCGATCTCGACGGTCGCAAGCTGCATGCCGTAGCAGAGCCCGAAATACGGGATCTTTTGCTCGCGGCAATAGCGGATGGCGGCGAGTTTTCCTTCCACGCCGCGGCTGCCGAAGCCGCCAGGAACGATGATGCCATCGTATTTATCAAGCTCTTTCATGCTCTTCGCGTCGCCCTTCTCGAACTGCTCCGAATCGATCCAATGGATCGTCGGTTTCACGTCCCAAAAAGCCGAAGCGTGCTTGATGGCTTCGATCACCGAAAGATACGAATCGGCGAGCACAAACCCTCCGCTCGCAAAATATTTCCCAACAATGCCGATATTCACGGGCCTCGTTGCCGCATCAATGCGCGCCGCAAATGCGCGCCACTCCTTCATGTCTTTTTTGGGCGGATGTATGGAAAGTTTTTTCAGAACAAGATCGCCGAGATTGTCTTTTTCGTAATTGACCGGAACATCGTAGATGCTCGATACGTTCGGCGCGGAGATCACATCCTCCATATTCACATTACAATTGAACGCGATCTTCTCGCGGCGTTTTTCGTCGATAGGATATTTTGCGCGCGCCAGAATGAAATCCGGCTGGAGCCCCACGCCGTTCAATGCTCGCACCGCATGCTGGGTCGGCTTCGTCTTCAGCTCGTTGTCGTCATCCATGATCGGCAAGTGGCTCACGAGAATCAGCACCACATCCTTCGGATGCTTGATACGCAACATGCGGATCGCCTCAAGAAAAAGGATATTCTCGTATTCGCCCGCGGTGCCGCCGACCTCCGTAACAGTGACCGCCGCCTTCGCAAGCTTCGCCGCATTGTTGATGCGGTCGATGACCTCCATCGGAATGTACGGCACCACGCTCACCGAACGGCCGCCGTAACCCATGCTGCGCTCGCGTTCGATCACGGTCTTGTAGATGCTGCCCGTCGTCATGTAGTTCGTGCCGGAAAGATCGCGGTCGAGGAAGCGCTCGTAGTTGCCCATGTCCTGGTCGCACTCCGTGCCGTCATCCAAAACAAAAACCTCACCGTGTTCGGTGGGGTTCATGGTGCCCGCGTCGACGTTCACATACGGATCGATCTTCAATGACGTGACCTCGATGCCGCGCGACTGGAGAATTTTGGCGATCGATGACGCGGCGACGCCCTTGCCGACGCCCGACATCACCCCTCCCACGACAAAAATATATTTGAGGTTCGGAGTGGCCATTTCGCATATCAGTGTACACGAAACGGGATGTGGATAACAAGTCTAGCCAAGGAGGCGGGGATGTTTTACAACAGGTCCGCCGCTCCCGTTTCGTGCTTGGGCACCAGTTCGGGGTCGGTGGGAAGGGCAAAGGAGACGGTCGTCCCGCGATTAAGCTCGGATTCCGCCCAGATCTGCCCGCCGTGGGCCGTCAGGATGCCTTTCGCGATATACAAGCCGAGTCCGGACCCCTCCGTTTGCGTCTTCATGGCGTTGTCGGCTCGGTAGAACTTGGTGAACAGCTTGTCGAGCGATTCCTGCGGGATGCCGATGCCCGTATCCTTCACGCTGACCACCACATACGGCTTGTCCTTCATGGTATCGATCTTCACCGTCACTTCGCCGTTCTGGACGTTGTAGCGGATCGCATTCTCGAGGATGTTCGTGACCGCGAGCGAGAGCCGCTTCGGGTCGATCGTCACGTGGGGCATCGTTTCGGCCGGACGGTCGAAATACATCTTGATCCCCGCTTTGCGCGCTGCGGGAAGCAGGTCGGAAAGTATTTTCCCGACATACTCGACGATATCGGTATCCTCGAACGCATAGCCGACCTGCCCGTCCTCCATTTTGGCGATGCTCAAAAGGTCCTCGATCCTCCTCAGGAGGTTCGTGCTTGCCGCCGCCGCGGTGGTGACGATCATCTTACTCGTGTCGCCGAGCTCCGGAGCTTGCGCAAGGGATTGGAGCGCCCAATTGATGTCGGTCACCGGCCCCCGCAGCTGGTGCGATGCGACCGTGACGAACTCGTTCTTGGAACGCAGGGCGGCGATCTGCGAAGTGCGGTCGCGGATGATCTTCATGAATGCGAGTGTATGCCCGTCCTCGCCCGCGACGGGCGCCGTCGCCACGCGTAGCTCAAGCTCGGGGTCGGTGAGCGATACATCCGTCACCTGCGGCACTTCGCCCTCCCCCGTGCGAGAGATCACGCGCGGCGCGAGCGACGGGAATATCACCTGCGCGAGCGTGCGCCACCCGGCGGTCTCGACGTCGCGCGGGGAAAGCACATGGCCGATCGTCGCATCCGCGGAAAGCGCAAAGAGCTTCTCTGCCGCATGATTGAAAAAGGTGATGCGAAAATCGCTTCCATACACGACAAGCGCGTCCTCGATGCTTCCGAAGATGCTCTTGAGCTCGCTCCGCTCCATGCTCGTCCCCAGATCCTTCGCCGCCGCCTGATAGAGCGCCACGAATGCCAGCACGACGACCACCGCAAGGATGCCCGCCTCGATGAGCGCAAGGAATGCGGGGAGTTCGGCGACCGCGATGGCGCCCGCCACAACGGATGCGGCCAAAAGAACCCAGGCGACCATAAATCCCCGCCCGCCCGCCACAACCCTAAATTTCGGCTTTACGTTCTTCAATACCTCTTATGATACACCCCGGAACCCCTTAGAACAATGGTTTTTGGATGTTTTTGGGGCCTTCTTTTTTGGGTTTGGGTTTTGGGGCTTTTTCCTCATATATTCTTTTCAGTAGGGTCGCGAACCCCATAGTGATGAAATATTCCTCGATGATCCTGATGTCATTGTGCGGCGCAAGCGCTTCGAGCGGCGGGATCCCGATCGGCACGTTCCGCTCGAGCACCACAAGCTCGCGCGAAAGTTCCGCCTCTGCGCGATACGGCCCGATCCGCTTCGCGATCTTTTCGTCGTCGCCGACGTGCGCAAAAAGTTCCTCCACCGATCCGAACTTCTGAAGCAGCTCGAGTGCGGTCTTCGGCCCCACGCCCGGTACGCCTTTGATGTTATCCGACGGATCGCCCACGAGCGCCTTCCAGTCCACCATCTGCGCGGGCATGATGCCGTATTTCTCGAACACCGCCTTCTCGTTATAGATCGTGGTATCGCTCACCCCTTTATTGAAGGTCTGTACGACGACGTGATCGTCCTCCACAAGCTGAAGCGTGTCGCGATCGCCCGTCAAGATGACGACCTGGAGGTCATTCTCCCCGCCATCGCGCGCGGCATCGGCGTCATCTTTTTTTATTTTGAACTTCTCCGCAAGGGTCGCAATGAGATCGTCCGCTTCGAAGGTCGGCTTCTCGAACGTCTTTATGCCGAACGCCTCGAACAGTTTATGCGCCTCGACGATCTGCTGGATCAATTCGTCGGGAGCGGGCGGCCTCTGTGCCTTGTACGCCGCATATTTCTCCTCGCGGAACGTCGGCTCCGGGCGGTCGAAAAGCGCCGCCGCATAATCGGGCCGGTCCTCGCGCCATAATTTCAAAAGGATGCTCGCGATACCGTAGATCGCGCCGGACGGCTTCCCGTCGGGTGTGGTGAACGGCGGAATGGCGTGGAACGATCGGTGGATGATCGAGTTCGCATCGATGAGCAGGAGTTTTTTCATGTTATTTTATTGTGATGATCCTTGATCCCTCCTTCTTATCGTAGCGGAACTGTACCCGTAGTGCACCCTTCGGGACGGCGCCCGCGATCCGCTCACCCCATTCTATAAGCACGATGTTCCCGGGATCCCCGACGATCTCGTCGAATTTGAGCGCGATAAGATGCGCGGCGTTCTTCGTGGTCGTGGCGACCAGTGGGAGACGATAGGCGTCCATATGGATGATATTGGCGAACGGCGCGATGTCTTTGGATGCGCTCCGCGCGATGCGATAATGCCGCATGATCACAAAGGTCGGGCTTGCCGCGCGGCCGCGGATCCCCGCGCCCTTTAAAAATCCCTGGACGAACGTCGTCTTGCCCGCGCCGAGCTCGCCCGAAAGGATGACGACCTCGGCGTGCTTTCGCGCGGCGTTGCCCGCGGATCCTTTACCGCTCAATAATTTCACAAAAAACTCCTCACCGAGACGCTTCGTCTCTTCCGAAGAGGAAGTTCGATAGATGTTCGTTTTTTTTGAAGACATGGAAGAATATGATTGCGACAAGGAATGCAGTGCCGAGTGCGAGCGTGCCGGGTGCCGGCAATGCCGATCGCGCATTGAGTGGGATCCCCGTCGGATATCCATTCGACGATATCATACTTTCGAATTTCGCGTTTGCCGCGCCGGGCGTCGAGCTCGTGAACGCGAAACGGGAGGCGGTGGAAGCGTTTTGGCTTACCCGCGAGAAACTCTTCCCTTCGGGAGCGGTTCCCGCGAAACTTGCCCGGTCCACGATCGTCCCGTCGGGACCATATAACAATAAACCGCCGTCGGTATTTTTCAAAGAAAGCTTGGTTTTGGATCTTGCGAGTACCAGATAGCCGCGTGCCGGCACCGAAAACTTCGCCAAAGAAAATGGCTTTGTTTTGGCGGGAATTATGGATGTGGTCGAGGCTGTTCCCGTGCCGAGCTTCCATCCGGTCAGATTCACCGCGTCGTTTCCGCTGTTATAAAGCTCCACGAACTCGCCGGCCGCATCGGTGCCGACGGGATCGGGAAACCATTCGTTGATGGAGACCATTGCCCGCCCATTCTACTCGCGGGAGATAAAGAAAAACTTAAGAAGGGCTTTACAGCAGATCGTCCCGTCCTTTGATCTTCAAATGCCGGTATGCCGCCGGAAGCACGATGCGGCCCGAAGGCGAGCGCTGCAAGAATCCCAGCGTCATAAGGTAGGGCTCGTAGATGTCCTCGATCACGCCGCGCTCCTCGGAGAGCGCCGCCGCAAGCGTGTTGATACCCACCGGGCCTCCTTTGAATTTTTCGATCATGGTCATCAATAAACGGCGGTCCTGCGGCTCAAGCCCCGCTTCATCCACCTCGAGCATTGCAAGGGTGTTCTGCGCCGCCGCCTCGTCGATCACTTCCTTGTCGTGCATCTCCGCAAAGTCCCGCGCGCGGCGCAAGAGCCGGTTCGCCACGCGGGGCGTGCCGCGCGACGCGCGCGCAAGGATGTCCATCGCCGCCTCGTTTGTTTTGACACCCAAAATCCCCGCCGAGCGCTCGAGGATCCTTTTGATGTCGTCGATAGTGTAATAACCGAGACGCAGCGTCGCGCCGAAACGCGAACGGAGCGGCTGCGAAAGAAGATTCTCGCGCGTGGTCGCGGCGATCAATGTGAATGGCGGAAGGTCGAGGGTGAGGGTTCGCGCCGACGGCCCCTTGCCGACGACAAGGTGCAGCTTGCGCGCCTCCATCGCGGGATACAGGACCTCTTCGATCATCGGGTTGATGCGGTGCGCCTCATCGATGAAAAGTATTTCGCCGGGGTTAAGATTGGTGAGCACCGCCGCAAGGTCGCCCACTTTCTCGAGCGCAGGGCCGGAGGTGGTCTTCACGGTGCCGCCGAGATCGCGCGCCACCAGATATGCGAGCGTTGTTTTTCCCAAACCCGCGGGGCCGGAGAACAAGAGATGATCGGCGGCCTCGTTCCGCTTTTTTGCGGCACCAAGGATCACCTTTAGATGGTCTTTGATCTTTTCTTGTCCGATATATTCATCCCAGACCACCGGCCGCAGGGTGAGATCGATATTGGGATCTTCTTTGCCCGGATTATCGGTTTTTAGGGGTTCTTTGGGCATGGCGGGTGGGTGGATAAAGGGTGCTTGACAAATAATTTATAGTATGCTAGTATTTCCCTACAACACCAAAGATGGTTGTTGTCACGGTAGTTCTTTCAGATCTGGGGGCGGGAGTTATTTCTAAAAACTACAGGACGGACCGGTTCCGGCTGGTCCTATCCTTTGAGTAATTCTAGCCTCTTTTGTCTTTAGATAAAAGAGATATTATCCTTTCGCGAGGAATTGCCCCCAGGTCTGAGTGAATTACCGCGCTCAACGACTCTTATGTCCAGTAAGTCCTGACCGAAAGGCAGGCATGGAAAGGAGGGTGTATGGGTAAGGGCCAGCTCCAAGTTCGGGTTCGCATCGACGGCGACGAAGAATCCATAAATCTCACCAACCCACAGCTCAGGATGTTGATCCATAAGGCGGTTTGCTCCGGAGGCGATCTCCTGCCCGGACAGAGCACCTTAGTCACCGAGAGCAGGGTGGTAATCAATATCACGCGTCCTAAACAGTGACACCTAGCGACGCAATCCTTACCGACCAGAAATGGCCGGCTTTGTTTTTTTGCTCACCACGATTCCATAGTAGGGAAAATAACGCTTCCATATTGCGTTGAGGAGAATGTCGGAGCGCCGAAGGGCGCGAGACCTTAGGCGGCCGGCCAGCAGGCCGGAACGCCGTCTCCGAAACACAATATGGAAGCGTTATCTCCTACCAGGAGATCTCTCCGGTGGCGCTTTTTACTTCATCGAACGTCGTCTTCCCTTCGAGCACTTTCAACACGCCGTCCTGCTGCATCGTCACCATCCCCTGCCTATCCGCCACACCGCGGAGCGCGACCTCCGAAGCCTCCTTCAGAATGGTCGTCTCGAGATCGGCGCCGCCTTCCAGAAACTCGAACACGCCGACGCGGCCCCGATACCCCATCTTGTTGCATTTATCGCAACCCACCGGCTCGTATATTTTGTAATCCTTGTACGGCGCGCGGTCCACTTTCTCGGGAAGCTTCTTGAAGAAGTTCTCGATATTCGTCTTTGTCGCGTCGTCGATCGCGGCCTCTTTTTTACACTCTTTGCACAATACGCGCACCAGACGCTGGGCGATCACGAGTGAAAGCGCCGGACCGATGCTCTCCGGCTTCACGCCGAGATTGATCAGGCGCGGTACCGCACCCACCGCGTCGTTCGTGTGCAGGGTCGAAAGGACGAGATGGCCGGTCAATGCCGCCTGCATGGAAATGTCCGCGGTCTCAAGATCGCGCACCTCGCCGACAAGGATCACATCCGGGTCCTGCCGCACGATCGCGCGCAGGCCGCTCGCGAACGTGTAGCCCGATTCGTCGTTCACCTGCGTCTGCTCGACGCCCTCGATGCGGTACTCGATCGGGTCTTCCAATGTGATGATCTTCACGGTCGGATCGTTCATGGTGCGTAAAAACGCATACAGAGTGGTGGTTTTCCCCGAACCGGTCGGGCCGGTGTTCAGAATGAGGCCGTTCGGCCGGTCGAGCTCGCGCTTCACGAGATCGAGGTTGTCCGCGCGCAAGCCGAGGTCCGGCAGGCCGACCATCGTCGCCGAGGGGTCCAAAATCCTCATCACGATCGTCTCGCCGAACTCGGCGGGAATGACCGACACGCGCATCTCGATCTCCTTTCCCGCAAGGCCGATG
>JARLIC010000063.1 GCA_031291905.1 Minisyncoccota bacterium | reverse complement strand
TTCCTCCTCCTCGTCGGCCTCCTCCTCCTCATCGGCCTCCTCCTCCTCTTCCTCATCATCGTCCTCCCCCTCATCATCTTTCATCATTTGATGGGAGATGCCTTGAAGGTCTTGCTGATGAAGTGCATGATCTTCGAGGACAGAGCGAGCATCATCGCACACGGATCCTCCATGACCGTTTGCACGTTCGAAGAGGCGCTGGACTTGTCTCTGGACTTCATCCGGAACTTCACAATCCGACTCGTCCGAAGATTCTTCCAATTCGAGAGGAGCGATCATGACGGGAGTCAGGCGTGGGACCACAGTCTGGAGTTCTTCCATTTCGACATCCTGTTCGGCTGCGGCTGCGGCCACTTCAGCATCCACCATCTCGGCATCCTCCCGAGATGTCTCGGGAGCTTGAGGAACCGAGGCAGCGGGAGGATTAGAAGGCGAGTTCGCCTGTGGAGGAATCGGAGCGAGGACATCCTCCATCCTCACAATCGCCTCCTCCTTTTCCTCCTGCTCTTCCACCGGTGCCTCCTCCACAGGCTCGAGACGGATGCGAACGAAAGGAGACTCGTCTGAGAATCCGTGCTTGTGCGCTTCCTGATTCGTGTAGCCCGAGAGTTGCTCTGCAGACATCTTGCCAGTGGCGACATAGAGAGGACATCGATCAGCTGGGACGATCTTGACGTTGAGCCGAACCAGTTTTCCCGAAGAGAGCACTTTGATGCCTTTGAGCATCTCCTTGTCGGTGGTGAGAAAAGTGTAAAGGTCCACCGGTGCCAGGCCGACGTCGAGTGTAAACTTGAAGTTCGGAAGGATCGCTCGAGTTTTGAGACCGATGATTCCGTGCGCGACGAAACTCGGAATTGTCTTCTTCGCGAAAGCACACGAGTCAGTTGGAAAGTAGTTCTCCAGCATTCGAAGGTAATCCATCATCAGCCAATCGACGTTCTCGACGCGCGGATGCTCCTCGCGAAGGCTCTTGGCACAGCGAGAGGAGGTGAGATCACCACGATAGTGCAGTCTATCATGATCAACACATACTGATGGATCGATGTCGAGATTGACAGTGACGAAGGTCATTCCGCGGAATCTCGCATCTGTTCTCCGGATCATCTCCAAGCGATCACGATCACGTTCGGGACCACCACCACCGGATGGATTGTTCTGGCTCTTCGGCGTTTTGTAACCCTTGTGAACATTCGCCATGCAAAGGAAGACAGCAGTTCCG
>JARLIC010000062.1 GCA_031291905.1 Minisyncoccota bacterium | reverse complement strand
TCGGTCTCCATCGCCTTCACCTGGATCGGTCCGCATAGATCCGCGTGCACTCGCTCGAGGACTCGACTCGCACCGACACTCGCATCCATCTTCGCCGCGAATGGGGCACGAGTCGACTTACCGAGAGCACAGTCGGCACAGATCGACTCAGCCACATCGACCGACGATGGAGCACTCGGAGCAAACTCGAGCTTGCCCATTCCTCGCACAGCGTCGGCATAGGAGATCTGACGCAGACCACTGATACCGATGTGACCATAGCGCTCGTGCCAGAGCTTCACTCCACTCGACGGCACGGTACTGGAGCTCGAGCTCGCACTGCTCGTCGGTGCGGGCGCCGGATCGGACGCAGCGAACGATGAGTCACTGTCGGGCTCTCTCGGTACATGAGGAGAGTTCTTCCACTTCGGTACTAGCAGTCGCATCGGCTGCTCGATGACATAGAGCTTACCTCTTCTCGGAACTCGGAGGATGACTTCACGACTGACTGCATCACGAATGACTGCCTCATCAGGATAGAAGGTGACAGTGAATCCGAAACGCACGATCTGATTGACACTGAGTAGATTCGCTGCGAGTGACGAGTGATACGCGACATCCTTAAGCGGAATCGATCGACCTTGACTCAGCTGCAGCCGGAATAAACCACTCTCACGCAGCGTGAGACTCTCACCGTCGGCGACTTGCATCTCAATCGGCGGTGACAGCTGCACGAGTTGACTCAACATCGCCTTATTGTTCGTCAAGTGCCTCGTCGCACCCGAATCGAGTACCCACGAGGTACGACTCAACTTCACAGCAGGGGATCCGGAGGACCTCAGCATCATCCACGCGACGTCATCTTCTTCTTCACTCTCGGACTCAGACTCCTCGATCTTCTTCTTCTTCTTCGTCACCGCGCTCAAGGCAGAGCCGGAATGGCTTGAACCATTCGCTCCACTCGACTCACTCGCCTTATTACTCGTGCACTGAGCACTCACGTGACCAGTCCCGTTGCAGTTGAAGCATCTTCGGTTCGGACATTGACGATTCAGATGATCCGTCTTACCGCAGGTCCAGCAGTTGCGCACACGCGAGTTGTTCAGGCCCGATTGACTTCCGCCATTGCTCTGCGAGCTCGAACCTCGTGCACCAGCACCTGCGAATGATCTTCCTCGCCCGAATGACTTCGCTCTTCCGAACTGATTGACGTAATTCGCCGCTTCATCTCCTGCTGCCGCCTCTTCTCTTTCCTTCAGTCTCTCTCTCTCCTGATGATCGACCAAATGCATGACGATCTCCTCGAAGGTGAGTGACGACTGCAGCTGCAGCGCTTGACGGAGAGCGGAGTACGAACTCGGCAGGCCCTTCATCAGCACGTGCTGCAGCATACTCGTCGGAAGCTGCTCACCCATCTCACCGAGGAGCATCTTGAGATTCTTGATGCGAGCAACGTACGAATCGATCGACTCATCTTCGGCACATCGTGTCTGAAGTAACTTATCATACACATGCGCCTTATTCGCGGTCGACTTCCTCTCGAATCGCTTCAGGAGAGTTGACCACACACCACGGGCATCACCCGGCGACACATGCATTACCAACTCGACGAGCGAGTTCTCCTGCAGCGCCTGTAGGAGCAGCGCGTACACCTTCTTCGACCGGAGATCGATCGGGTTCGGTGCAGATGCGCTCTCCATCGACATCTTCTTCTCCACGGTCTTCACTTCAAGTTCCATCTTCCTGCCTCCATCGGCCATCGAACTTCCCGACGACGCCGCGGCACCATCGCCACCGATCCCGGCACCATGCACCGACTCACCGTGCTCCACACGACTGTGAGCATCCGAGAGTACCACATCCGCGACACCGCACGCATCGAGGTAGCCGATCATGCGCAGTTTCCACACCGGAAAATCGTGATCGCGACCGCTGAACTTGAGCGCGCCCGGGAGGGTGAGCGACGCGCTGGAGGACTCGCGCGGAGTGGAGAGGTCATGGAGGGAGGGAGCGCTGGTGGAGGTCATCGCGCTCTTAGGCTGCATAACCTGATGGAATCAAGGAAGGACAGGTCAGTTGGAGTTGAAGTTGGAAGAGTGACTGCTGTATGGCGGCTCGAAGCTGACGACGACTCGCTTTGCTTTGCTTTTGTCCTCCGTCCCGGCGTCAGCAAAGCGCCGGTGACCTTGTGACTCTGTTTTAGATCTCCGACACACAGCCGCTCAGCGTCCTTCCATCCCGCCATGATGAATCGTCTCTCGCCACTCACCGCCGTCGCTCGCATGCATGCTACTGACTTGAGACACCGTCTCACCGACCGACTCGACGTTCAAGTAACACGACAAGTACATGCTATCCCTAGTATATACTCCTGTCTTGTCATGTTGAGTTGATGATTGCGGTTGTTCAGGTATCGATTCTTAACGGAACGAAATCGAACTGTATCGGCAAATTTGCGCACAGTTTTGTTTTTGAATCTCTGGCTCAATGGAGATGACGATCGACCACCAAGGCGGGGCGCGGTGGCGTGGAGGCGGAGTGGGGCTGGATGGATGGATGATCGGATTGCATGCAGCTTCGTCCTCGCACGACGAATGGGGGTGTG
>JARLIC010000061.1 GCA_031291905.1 Minisyncoccota bacterium | reverse complement strand
CCAAAACCCCAAAACCCCAAAACCCCAAAACCCCACGATGCTAGTGTGCGAGCAATGCAGAAACGGGTTTGACTGATTCGAGGGGAGATTTAAATAACTTTAATTTTTGTTTCAGTTAGAAGCAGAGATGAACAAATACTACAACTACAACCGGATAAGCAGCCTCCTTTCCCAGCGTGTATCTACATGGACAAGCTTATTCATCCCCTATAGGAACACCAGCTGCACCAACAACGACTGGGCTCAATCCGATCCTCCCTTCCCGCCGGAATCAGCGCCCGCTCGCCGCGCCGAAAGCCCCAGGAAAATCACAAGCGTGTGCAGCTGTTCAACGAAGACTGCACGCGCATTCTGCGGGAGAACCAGATTTTGCTCAAGAAGATGATCGACATTGACCGCAGACCAAGCCAGCACTCGACCCGCAACCCTGACTATCCGGTCTGCACTGCCATGAGCCTCAACGTGGTGCTACACCGAAAGCGGAGCCGGCGGATCAGGGAGGAAAATAGCGTACTGCCCCCACCGGCTTATGGTGACCGGTAGATGATAGAGAGGAAGCTGCTGGTCATCCGGCCGAGCATTTCGGCGCTGCGATTCGAGCGCGACTTCCGCCAGTCCAACTACCTCAAAACCATGATTGAGCAGAACTCCAGTACGTTTCACACACATTTGCAACATTTAGGCGGGGTCGAGAGAAACGACTACTTTCTGGCACAGAAGGAGAAGAACATGCGGGAATACTCAATGATCGGGACAAGGACTGCGACCGCGACCCGACGGACGCGGCCGAGGAGTGCAGCGCCAAAATCCGCGATGGGGCTGCGGGGGAGGTCGGAGTGTTTCTGAGGATATCTTAGTTGCATGTTTTCGGCCTTACTATTCCTTAGGCCTTCCCCGATGGCAGCGCATAGACAGCGCAGGCCATGAGTGCGGGGGAAGGATGAACTGGACAGCACGTAGGGATAGACTTAGAATAAAGCGTGTTTAAGGGCGCATTAGCGCTTTGGTTACAGATCAGCCTTCTTCTCGGGGGTCTTCTCACCTGCAGGCTCCTCCTTCTTCTCTTCTTTCTTCTTTGGTTCTTCCTCTGCGGGCTTCTTGGTCTCGCCGGCCTCCGGCTTCTTCTCGGGGGTCTTATCGCCTGCGGACTCCTTCTTTTCCTCTTCCTCCTTCTTCGGTTCCTCATCTGCGGGCTTCTTGGTCTCGCCGGCCTCCAACTTCTTCTCGGTCTCAGTCTTGGCAGCCTCCTCGGCCTTCTTTTCCGGCTCCTCCTTGGGCGGGGTCACTGGCGGCCTGTGCTCATCGTGCTCTATCCCAATATAAGAATAGGTGTCGTACCTTCCTCGGTTATGTTGACATAGGGCTCCTCGACCTTCTCGTTATCAGCCACGTTGAAGCCTTTGCGGACGATGTGCTCCATCTTCTCGAAATACGTGCTCGGGTCTTCCATCGAGAACCCCGAGTTCAGCATTGCCGTGTCAAAGAGGACATCGGTGAATTCGGCCACGGACTCCTCGGGCTCTGCGGCACCGGCCTCCTTGACCTTCTCCAGTAGCTTCTTTATGATGGGATGGCCAGGGTTGATTTCGAGAGTCTTGCGCGCGGTCAGGTAGTTACCCGCCTGGTTCTTGTTGGCGAAGGCCTGGGCGCGGCTGATCTTCTCCATGTTCGCGGAGTAGCCGTACTCGGAGGTGGAGACAGCGCAAGGACTCTCAGTCAGTCTGGTGGCCACCTCGACCCTTTCTACCTTCTTGGCCAGATGCTTCGTCCACCAGTCGGTGAGAGGCTTGTACATTTCTTGGAGCTTCTTCTGCTTCCTCTTCTCGCGCGCCTTGTCCGCCTCGGTGTCCTCGAAGAACTTAACGTCACCCTTGGCGGCATTCTGGATGCGCAGCTTCTCGTACTCGGCGAGAGAGTTCATGCAGTACTCATCGATGGAGTCGTCCAGCAGCAGCACCTCGATGTCATGATTCTTCAGCTTCTGGATCAGCGGCGACTTGAATAGCGTCTCCTTGTTGTCCCCCGCCATGTAGTAGATCACATCCTGCTTCTCCTTCTTCCTCGCGATGTACTCGTCCAGACTTGTCATCTTGTCCATTCTCTTGGTGGAATAGAACCTCAGGAGCTTGGACAGCACGTTGCGATTCGCCGAATCCTCTATCACACCCAGCTTTATGTTCTTGCCAAAGTTGTGCCAGAACTTCTCGTACTTCCCGGTCTCGTTGACCGTCTTGTTTGTTTCAGCCTTAGTAGCATTCACGGACTTGGTGACGTTCTTGGCCTTATCCTCGTCGTCGTCATCCTCATCCTTCTCGTTTTCAGGCTCGGTCTCGTTCTTGGCGAGCCCTTCGAGCATCTTCAGCGCGCTTCTGACCATTTTCTTTGTGATCACCTTTAGCACCTTCTGCTGTTGCAGCTGCTCTCGGTTCACATTCAGCGGCAGGTCATCAGAGTCAAGGACACCCTTGACGAAGTTGAGGTAGCGAGGCATGAGCTCTTCGAATTCCTCAGTGATGAGGACACGCTTGACGTAGAGACGGATAGCCTTGCTGCGGCCGTAGTAGTTCTCGAACAGATCGTAAGGCATCGTGCTTGGAACGTACAGGACTGCCTTGAACTCGATGTCGCCCTCAGCCTTGACGTGAGTGTGAGCCAGCGGCTCCTCAGTGCCCTTGGTGAGGGACTTATAGAAGCTGATGTATTCCTCCTCGGTCACGTCCTCCTTGTTCCGCAGCCATATTGCCTTCTGCTCGTTGATGAGCTCCCACTGCCAGACGGTTTCCGTGACGGTCTTCTTCTTCTTTTCCTCCCCCTTCCCCTCACTCTTCTTCTCCTCCTTCACCTCCACCTTCTCCTCAGTCTATTATTACATAATTAGCGCTAGGCTGAGGCTAACCTTCTTGTCCTCCTCAGGTTTCTTCTCTTCCTTGGGCTTCTCCTCCTCGACCTCCTTCGTGACCTGCTTCTGCATCCGGATGTAGATCGGGTAGTTGATGAACTCCGAGTATTTCTTGGCGAGGTTCTTGAGCGTATCCTGCTCCACGTACTCGATCGCGTCGTCCTTCAGATATATCGTGACGCGAGTTCCGCGGCCCAGCGTGTTCCCCTTCGGATCCTTAATAACGGAGAAGGACGAGCCGGCCTGCGATATCCATATGTATTGCTCGTCGTCATTGTGCTTGCTCGTCACCATCACCTTCTTCGCCACCAGATAAGTGGAATAGAAGCCGACGCCGAATTGGCCGATCAGATTGTTGGTGTCGCCCTTGGACAGCGCCTCCATGAACGCTGCGGTTCCAGACTTGGCGACGGTGCCGAGATTCTTGATGAGGTCGTCCTTGGTCATGCCAAGTCCGGTATCGGTGATGGTCACGGTCTTCTCCTCCTTGTTGTACTCGATCAGTATCTTCAGCTCCTTCAGGTCCTTCAGCAGTCCTGGCTCTTTCACGCTCAAATATCTAATTTTGTCGAGCGCGTCGGATCCATTCGAAATGAGCTCGCGCAGGAACACCTCCTTGTGTGTGTACAGTGCATTAATGATGATGTCCATGAGACGGGCGATGTCGGTCTGGAAGGAGTGCCTTTCGGCCTTCTCCTCGAGCTTCTTGACCTCTTCTTCGGTCACTCCGCTGTCCGACGGGGCCGCCAGATTTTTTGTCTCTCCTGCCGCCTTCTTCTCACTTTGGCTCCGCACAATTACGTTGCCTGCAGGGATAAGCTCAAGGAGGGGAATACCTGAGTAGAGGAGCAGCAGAACGATTAGGCTAAGACCAGATATGCGCATCCCTTTCTAGAACTAGTATAAGAAATATTCGCGCCGCAAACATTTATTCACCCTCATATTGCCCATAATTCGACACGTGTAATCCATACACAAACTTGCAGAATTTGCCATAAACGCCACATAATAAAATATGTTCGCCCCCAGACACTCGGCTCGTCACCGCGCTGTGGGGTTTTGGGGTTTTGGGGTTTTGGGGTTTTGGGGTTTTGG
>JARLIC010000060.1 GCA_031291905.1 Minisyncoccota bacterium | reverse complement strand
CCAAAACCCCAAAACCCCAAAACCCCAAAACCCCATGCCATCATCCGGAACGCGAGAGTTGAATGAAGCAGTACACATACACTGTTTTGATATAGTTTATGGTGCACTTATATTAGGCAGCATTATATTCCCTATAACTAAAAATCGCTCGAGCGGGATGTCAGCAGCAGAAGAGGTCAAAACGACCCCCGATCCTCAGAAGACCGCTATGGTGGCCTTCAGCTGGAAGAAGCCTGGAAATTCTGTATGAACTACGCTGAAAATGCACCGATAGGTCTCGGTTGTGTGCCCATTCAACAACTACACGCCGATCCCACTGGATATCGCCTTCATGGGTACGGAATTGTGAGCCAGACTGTAGGCGACCGCACGGCCATCGTCTCGGTCCCGCCCGGCCGCGTCTACTTCCGCTACGTCGTGGATGGGGTCGAGCAGCACGATCCTGACAAGGACAACGAGCTCTTCGGCGGTACTTCGCTCGCTCATTTTGTTTAAATAGATAAGCTATTCAACTATATTGATGCCGCGCCCACAATCGCCGACAACAACAACCTAATCGAGATATCGAGCGAGGAGCTGGAGAAGCTGGCATCGCAACTGAACGGAGAGCGGCCAAGCGGAAGTAGCGGCTCAGCTCTCCCTAAGTCGCGCGACTCTAAGGTGGTTTCTTCGTCTAATAATCACATAGGACTCGGGGAACTCGGATGTAAAGCCGGCAACGGAGGTAGCAGATAATGTTGCCAAGCGCGAGGCTGCGGCAGTTAAGATACAGAAATGCTTCAGGAAGTTTCACATGTAAGGCGGAGGTCCGATAGTGTAGGAAACTCAAGGAAAAGCAGGAACGACGGGCGAAACTGGAGAAAGAGCTCGACGAAATCGCCAAGAAGACGGAGACGAAAAACCTCGCCGCACCAACGGAGGAAATCACCGGCAAGGTCTCGACCCTCCTCCAGGAGATCGTCGAGGAGGTCAGCGGCGAAAGCGGCGGCGAGGCCAACCGCGAATCCGCAAAGTCCAAGCCCGTTCCGCTAGCTCCCTCCTCAGCAACTATCAAGCAGGAGGAGCCAATCGCAACCAAGATCAGACCAGAGGAGGAACAGAAGGCCGCGCCCCCGACTCAGATCGCGGAGAAGAAGCCAATCCCGATCCCAGCGAAAGTCCCGACGCCCGTTCCGACCGCGGAAAAGGCTGTGTCCACGACGCAGGAGACACACACGACCGACTCTGAGACGCAGACGCAGGTTGGCGGCGCCGACATCGATCAGTGGCAGAAGTACATATCTTGCATTAAGAGCGGGTAGGGAAAACGTCCGGAACGGCGAGCGGGTGCAGCAGGTGGAGGCACGATACAAGAACGAGTGTGCGACCCTGCTGAAGCAGAACGCAGAGCTGCGGGCGGAGAACGACCAGCTGAGAGATAACATTGAGATTATGCGGGTCGACGCAAAGGAGAACGCGGTCAGCTTCATCCAAAATAGCGAGAAGGAGACCATCGAGCTGCAGCATCGGGGACTGAAGGACGATCTGCGGAAGAAGGACACGGAGATCTCGGGCCTCAAGACTCACATCATCGAATACGAGCGCGAGATCGCGAAGCTGAGGGAGAAGATCAAGTACATGAAGGAGGCCAACGTGAAGGCGAGAGTGTCCAAAACCGGGTCGGAAAGCGAAAAGAAGGAGGAGGAGGAGGCACGCTTGAAGGACACCTGCATCGTACTAGTTCCCTTTGCCAAAATGCACCACAAATAGAAGCTAGACGAGACTGTGAAGATGAAGGATGGGGAGATAACTCGCCTGAAGTCACGGCAGTCGAAGGTCATGGCGCTGGTGAAGGAAAACAACAGACAATTCAACGACCTCGTCGCAGTTTTGACTGAGGTACGCGCCAAGGATAATTCACCCCCGGGGTAGAACAAGGAGATAAGTGAGGTGCTCGCGAGGTACGGCATTTCCTTCGGTTCTCACGGCAAAGAGGGCCCTAAGACTTTAGTTCCGAAGACCGACTCGTGAAATAATAGGTAACATCATACGCTAAACATGCGAAGGATTGTTTATTGCCAACCCTGATTAGCTTGTGTGTGTCGCTATTTCGCCGATTCTGGCACCTTCCAGCGAAGCCTGGGTTTTTGGGGTTTTGGGGTTTTGGGGTTTTGG
>JARLIC010000059.1 GCA_031291905.1 Minisyncoccota bacterium | reverse complement strand
GTATCGCAGGCACAAGAAACGGTGCTTGCTGCATTGAAGTCAGAATAGCGTAAATTAGAAGAAGTCTATATGAGGTACTTGGCAATAACAGAGGACTTCGCTGACGGGGCGGCCTCCTTTCCACCAAGAGAAGGAGTTTCGCTGCGGCCCTCGTTCATGACGGAGTGGGGACGATTCATGAGCTGCTTGAGGTCGTCCATGTTGAATAGCTTCGGATCGTTTCCCTCCTGCTGCTGCTGCGGTTGCTTGCTGTCCTCACGTTTCTCCGTCGGCCGCAGCGTCGCCTCCTTCTTCTGTTCTTCCTCGGCATCCATAAACTGGCTCTGCACCACCTCCTCCTTCGTCTGAAACCCCCACGCCTTGTTCCTGCCCTTGCCGTGGCTGTTCTTCCTACTTATCTCCGAATACTTCTGAGGCTTGAACTGGGGACGACTGTCCTCGGCCAGCTGCTCGATGGTCTTTTTCTGGAACTTGCCGTAGTCGATGAGCCGCTGGACGACGCCCTTGCTGTTGACGTTTCGCTTGGTGAATAGCGCAGTCGAGTTCTTGTCGGTGCTGGGGTGGAACGAGCAGCACGTCTTCACCTCCTCGTCCTCCGTGGTCTCTCTCGTCTTGTCCTTCTTTCCGGAAGACTCGTAGACCACCGACCGAATCGAACGGGGGTCAAAGCAGAGCTCCACGTTGGTGATTTCCGAGCCTTTGTACACCTGGACGCTGTTGGCCAGCTCCTCCTCCTCCGTCTGCTTCTTCTTCTGCGCCATCTCTTGTCGAAGTTTCTCTATCTTCTGCTTCTTCGCCGAGTCGATCTGCTGCAGTCGCTCCTTTGAGTAGATGGGAAGATATTTCTTCGACTGGAGGAGCTTCTTACTCCCCTGCGAGAGTCCGGGCTTGACCCTGAGGCTCTGCTGTTCGCGTTTGATCTGCTCGGTGACCTTGGCCTCGAGCTTTTCGGCGGTGCGCTTCTTCGAGTTGAACAGTCGCTCAGTAGATTTGCTCACGCTGCTCGCCTGCGAAGTCTTCATCGCTGCCTTCTTCGTCTCCTGTCCCGCCACCAGTTCCCTTCGGTTTTGGTTTAATTTTCGGGCTTACTTAAGTTCTAGTTGAAGCCGCTTGGTCATCTCCTCGCGGGTCCGATTGATGCTGTGGATAAGGGAGACGCGGTCAGGTTCCGGCGACTTCTTCGTCTCCTTGTGCGGCGGCTCCTGGATATCCTATCCGCGGTTGCGCAAAAAGAGAGAGTACCTTCGCGGGGATAGCGAGGATCGCGGTCGGGAAGTTGTCGGAGAGGTCGATTTGGGGCTCGACGGCCGGGACACCTGGAGCGTGGACCACAGGCTGTGAGCCGGACTTAGAGAGTATCAGCTTCGAAATGTTGTCGACGATCGAATCGACGTCGCTTCCAGCTTCCATCTCAGAAGACATTCGCGTTCTGATTTATTATTAAAGAAGCCTCTGCGTCAGCCGTTAAATTACGTGCTGCCTTTTAGTCAGGCGAACGCGGATGTCGCAATCT
>JARLIC010000058.1 GCA_031291905.1 Minisyncoccota bacterium | reverse complement strand
GACCTTGAGGATGAAGTAGGCTCCTGCAAGAAGAAGAATGCCCATAATAGCCGCCTGGATCCAATCCTTTGCATCACCCTGTCCCGAAGGATTGCCCGCACTCGTCATATACCTGATGCCACCATACACAATGACGCCAAAGGCAAGCAATCCTCCTATGATCAACGCATACTGATAGAAGTCCGCAATGAACTGTCCCGGGGTTGCCCCTACCACAGACGTATCGTAACTACCGGGGATGGAGGCGGAGATCTGTACCTGCGCATGCACGAGTGCCGGCGAGAACAAGGTCATCGTCGCGGCGCCCGCGGCGCCGAGGAATAAAATGGGGAATATTATTTTGAACGCCGTTCTCATTCTCTTTTGATATGGGTTATGACGAGGAGAACTCGGTGATGCCCGAAATGTGAAGCACCGAGATCACCGTGCTCACGATCAGATATGCGCAAAGCACAATGACGATCCCCACCACCACGCCGATCATCGTCTGCCTGCCTTTGGTGAGCATTGCGGGATTTGCGCCTCCCATCATCAGCATGATGGCCCCCACCAGGAATAATATCGGCGCGAGTATGAAAAGGGCTATCGACATGACGAGGTAGATCACGTTGACGAATGTCTGAAGGAGGTCACCGAGGCCCGTGCAGGGATTGCTCGGTTGGCTCAGATAATTGCCGCTGCAGGAAACGATTCCGTTCGGCGCCCAATAGCCCGGCGGCACGCCCCAGATGTTCGGCGCGGTCACCGGCGAGATGGTCGCCGCCGACACCGCGAGCGGCATGAGCACCATCCCGAGCGGGACGAGGACAAGTAATATCTTTAGGGATCTCATAGTATGAATAAATTATTATCTTCCGTTGATCGTCGCCTGTGCCTCGTTGAGCGCATCGGTGGAGTTCGCGGAACCCGCAAGCACGTCCCGGATCGCCTTATTGAGCGCGCTGTCGACCACCGTGCTGTTCGCTTCGGTCCATGATCGCGCGGTGAGTGCCTGCGCCGCAAACACGGACATCACGGGTTCGGTCGCCGCATTCGCGATCTCGCTGCGGAGCGCCGGAGGCGAGGCCGTGTCCGTCGTATAAATCTTCTCATCCGCGGGCGAGGTGGTCAAGTTGATGATGAACGACCATGCCGATGCCGCGTTCGCGCTGTTCTTGTTCACCGCGAGCCCGAGATATTTCGCGTAATTCACCGCGACCGTGGCCTTGTCCGGCTGCGGCATGGCCGCGACGGCATAGTTGAGGAACGGGGACTTCGCTTTGATGTCCGCGAGTGCCGACGAGTAATCGAAGATGATCGCGGTCCTTCCCTGCGCGAAGCTGTCGCGCGCAGTGCCCATGCTGTCGCTCCATGTGTAGTACTGCGACGCGGCGTTCGCGAACTGGAGATAGAAATTGAACGCGCCGAGTCCCGCGGAGGCGGAGGAGCCGGTCCCCGCAAAGCTCACCGACGAGCCGTCGGTCGACGCCATCGTCGCGCCGTTCTGGAGCATCATAAGGAACACGATGTCGGGAGCGTTCGCGATGCTCGCCGAGGAGCCGCCGAGCGCGGCCGCGGCCTGTGTGACCTGGCCCTGCGCGTTCACCGTGCGAAGCTTCGGTATGTCGTTGTCGAAATCCGTCCACGTCTTCGGAATGGTCGCGATCCCCGCCGAATCGACGAGGTCCTTGTTGTAGATCATCGCGAGCGTGTCGATCGAGAGCGGAAGCGCGTAGATCTGGCCGCCGGAGACGAAATCCTGGCCGACCACCGTCGGGAAATCGCTCTGCAGGGTGACCAGGCTGAACGTCGAGGCATCCGCCGCGGGGACGGGCGCAAGCACGCTCTTCCATTGCGGGAGGTCGCGATTGCCGATCTCGAAGATGTCGGGGCCTGTGCCGGCGGCGATCGCCGCGAGCATCTGGTTCCGGTAATCCGCCGCGGGGATCTGCGTATATCTGATCGTCGCGCTCGTCCCCGACCCGGGGCCGCTGTACGAGGAGATCATGTCGTTGAAAGCCTTCGGCGCATCCGTGCCCCAAATAGTGAGGTCGAGCGTCGCCGAATTGCCCGCGCTCTTGCGGATGTTCAGCATGAAGATCACAAGTCCGCCGATCACCGCGAGTGCGACGACCGCGATGATGATGATCTGTTTTTGGGTCAAATTCTTCGGCATTGATAGGAAAAGATAAGTTCCCGATACTTTCAGTATAACAGATTGACGTCGTAGCTTTTGCGGATAGCAGAACGGAGTGATTTGAAACCGTCCCGTAGGGTGTCCGTGGTTTCAAATCACTCCGTTCTGCTATCCTATCCGCAAAAGCTCTACGCAATCACCGTCCCCGCAAGCCTGTCTCCCGCAGCCAGGTTCATGATGCGCACTCCCTGCGCGGAACGTCCCGTGGAACGGACCGTCTTCAGCTCCGTGCGGATCATCTGGCCCTTCGCGGAAAGCGCGAAGATCTCCGTCTCGTCCGTGATCACGTGCGCGGCGATCACCGCGCCGGTCTTCGGCGTGACCTCCGCGGTCTTGATGCCGGACCCGCCGCGGCTCTGTTTTTTGTATTCCTTGAGCTTCGTCTGTTTCGCGAATCCGTGCTCCATCACCACGAGGAACATCGCGTCGTCTCCCTTTATTATATCAAATCCCGCCACCTCGTCGTTCTGTTTTTTGAGCTTGATCGCGCGGACGCCCGCGGCGGTGCGGCCCATGGGGCGCGCCTGCTTCTCGTCGAAGCGGATCGACTGGCCCTGCCGCGTGGCGAGGATCACCTGATCACTGCCCGTCGTGAGCTTCGCCCACTTGAGCTGGTCGCCCTTCTTGAGCGCGATCGCGATGATGCCCGTGCGGCGGATGTTCTCGAAATCCTCGATCGGCGTCTTCTTGATGACACCCTGCTTCGTCACCATCATGAGATATTTCTTTTTGCCGCCTTTCGGTTCCTTTGAGCCGTCCTTCTGGCCCGGATAGTTCACGATCGCGTTCACGTGTTCGTCGGCGGGAAGTTCGAGGAAATTCTGGATCGCGCGGCCCTTCGAGGTGCGCGTGGCCTGCGGGATCTCGTAGACCTTCGTCTGGAACACGCGGCCGCGGTCGGTGAAGAACAGCACGTTGTCGTGCGTGTTCGCGCTGAAGAAGTGCGAGAGGAAATCCTCGTCGCCCACGTCCGAGCCGATCAGGCCCTTGCCTCCGCGGCGCTGGACCTTGAACGTGTCCGGCGGGAGCCGTTTGATATAGCCGCCTCCCGAGACGGTCACCATGGCCTCCTCCTCCGGGATAAGGTCCTCGTCGCTCACCGATTCGAGCGCTCGTGCCACCACGCGCGTGCGGCGCGCATCGCCATGCTTCTCTTTGAGCGCCGTCACCTCGTCCTTGATGATTTTCAACATCCGCGCCGTGCTCTTCAGTATCGATTTGAGCTCCTCGATGAGCGCCCTCTTCTCCTTCAACTCTTCCTCGATCTTGTGCCGCTCGAGCGCGGCGAGCGCCTGGAGCCGCATCTCGAGGATCGCGGTCGCCTGCAGATCGCTCAGCTTGAAGAGCTTCATGAGGTTCGTGTGCGCCTCGTCCTTGTCCTTCGATTTGCGGATCGTCGCGATCACGCGGTCGATCGCGTCGAGCGCGATCACCAGTCCTTCGAGGATATGCGCACGCTCCTCCGCTTTGCGGAGGTCGAACTGCGTGCGGCGGCGGATCACCTCTTTGCGATAGGCAAGATATTCGGTGAGGATGTCGCGGAGGGTGAGCAGGCGTGGCACGAGCCCGCCGTTCTCGCTCACGAGCGCGATCATGTTGCAGTTGAAGTTCTTCTCGAGGTCCGTGTGTTTATAGAGGAAGTTCAGGACCTTCTGCGGCGCGACGTCGTTCTTGAGCTCGATCACGATGCGCATGCCCTCGCG
>JARLIC010000057.1 GCA_031291905.1 Minisyncoccota bacterium | reverse complement strand
CCCCAAAACCCCAAAACCCCAAAACCCCAAAACCCCATGCCGCATCTCCTCACACATGATCCGCAGTGTGCACACACCAGCCAGATTTGAATGTCATCTCGCTCTCATGTAAGATACGGGTTAGTATTTCGCGCCCCAGCCGCGGCCGTAGGAGACCTTGTTCATGTTCCAGGCGTTGGTCATCATCAGCTCGAAGTACTTGTCGTCGTCAATGCACATCGACACGTTATTGTAGTACTCCACGAATTCCTCCAGGGTCACCTTTGCGTCGCGGGCTCCCGGATTCTACGCGATCATCATGTATTATGTCCTACGACAATGGAGTAGTGGAGCTCGAAGGTGTCGAGGAACTCTGCCAGCACATCCTCCTCAGTCTTGCGCCTGGACACCACATCCGGGTGCTTTGCCGCCGAGTACACTCCTTTAATATCATTGATGTCGATCTGGCCAGACTTGTCCTGGTCCAGCTGCTTGAAGGCCCGGATCACGATGTTCTTCCTGAAGGCATTCATCTCACCCTAGCCAGGGAGATTAGCAATCGTGAGACGTACTATGATGGCGCGAACGAACTCGTCGTAGTCGATGCTGCCGGAGTGGTTCCGGTCGAACACGCCGAACAGCTTCTCCGCCTCCTTCTCGTTGATCTTCAGTCTGTAGTCCTTAACCACCTTCTTGAACTCCGGGAGGGACAGCGACTTGCTGTTGTCGTCGTCGATGACCTACCCACCACGTTTCGCTTTTCGACAAACCTTGAAGGTCCTCTGCAGGCCAAGGACGCCGCGAGCTCCACGGGCCGCCATACACTGTCTGAACAGATCAACCAGCTGCTTCTCCTCATAGTTAGCGGGCTGATGACTCTCTGGGACAGGAGCCTGAGTCCGAGCCGGAGCTGGGGAAGGGGTGCCCTTGGACCAGGAAGGACAGCCTGCCGCCACCGCCTTCTTTGCAGTCTCAGTCACCTGCTTGTCCGTTGCCTTCTTCTTCGGTCTCTGTGCGGTTGAATAGTCAGTCGGCTCGTCGGTCGTTCCGAAAGGAGCACTCTGACTGGCGGTGAGGGGTCGGTTCTTGGCAATGACCTCCGCCCAGCCGGGCCTGATGGGGTCCTCCCCGTAGAGCTTCCAGGCGTTCACTATCATCAATTCGAAATATTTGTCGTCGTCGATGGAGGCGCTGACGTTGTTGTAGTACTCAGCGAACTCCTCCTTGGTGACCTGCTGGTTGCGCTTCCCGCCGCCCAGGTTCATGTGCATCTCGAAGGTCTCAAGGAACTCGCCGAGCACCTCGTCCTCGGTCTTGCGGCCGGCATGCACCTCAGGATGGCTCTTGGCATTGTAGAGCCCCTTCATGTCCCGGATGTCCACCACTCCTGACCCGTCCTTGTCCAGTTTCTTGAACGCCAGATCCACCAATCCGGCTCTGAAGGGAGTCATCTCGCCGCGGACGCTGCGTAGGAACTCGTCATAGATGATCGTCCCGCTCTTGTCCTTGTCGAACATCTCGAAGAGCGCCTTGATGTCGCGATCGTCCATCCGCACCTTCATTTCCTTCACCACCTTCGCAAACTCCTTCATATCGAGCGTCTTTGAGCCATCGTCGTCGGCGATACGGAACTGACGGGCCAGACCGAGGATGCCACGGGCGCCGCGCTGGGCCAGAGCCTTGCGGAAGGCGTCGATCAGCACGCCCTTCTTGACCTGCGGCGGCAGTCCCTTCGCCCCGCTCATCATCTGTGGCGAGCACAGCATGTTTTCCGCGCTCGACACGTTCGCCTGTCCTCTCTTAAAAGGACTGCGGAACTGCTGCTTGGCGCTGGTCGCTGCCTTGACCTCTTCTTCGCCCTTCCAGCCCTTGCCGTACGCCACCGCCGCCTCGTCCAGTCTCCACGCGTTCCTCATCATCAGCGCGAAATATTCGTCGTCGTCGATCGAAGCGCTTATGTTGGCATAGTACTCCTCGAACTCTTCGGGGGTGACCTTCTTGTCGGATGCCTTGCTCATTAGCACGTTGTGGTGCGTCTCGAAAGTCTCGAGGAATTCGAGAAGGACGTCGTCCTCAGTGCGTTTGCCCTGTTTCACGTCGGGGTGCTGTTTGGCCGAGTACACCCCCTTGAGATCCTCGATGTCGATCGTGCCGCTGCCGTCCTTGTCCAGGTGCTTATATGCCTTCGCCACCCAGCCGCGGCGGAATTCGTTCATCTTGCCCTACGGGAGAGGTGAGATAAGGGGAGAGATACGCGGATGATGCGCAGGAACTCGTCGTAGTTGATCGTGTTGTCGTGATTAATATCGAAGGCCTTGAAGAGGAGCTCAGCGTCGGAGTCACTGAAGCCGAGGCGGAAGTCGTGCATAGCCTTCTTGAACTCTTGGAGCTCCAGTGAGCGCGAGTTGTTGTCGTCTATTATCTAAATCCGATTCTGCAAAAGTGCGTACACGGAACTCTTTCCCGAGGCCGATGATGCCGCGGGCCCCGCGGGTCGCCAGCTTGTCCCTCAGCGCCACGAGCAGTCCTTCCACTCTATCAATCGTGACAATCCTAGCGGTACTTGGCAAGATCTTCTTTGGGGGCCTCGGACTGCTGTCCAGCTGCCGGGGATGCGGCAATCCTATGACGGTTGGAGAAGTGGGGGCTCACTTGGCCTCCTTTCGGCCGTAGAGGATCTCGCCGAACTCCTTGTAGTCGAGGCGTCCGTCGTTGTTCAGGTCGTAGAGATAGAAGAGCTGCTTGAGGTCGTCCAGCGAGGGCACTATGACTCCTATCTTCTCGATGACCTTGAGCCACTCATTCAGGTTGACCGCGCCGTCGTTATCGATGTCGAAGTATTTGAAGCTGCGGAGGAGGACGGTCTCGTCGGCCTGGAGCACCGTAGCCTTCTGCGCCAGCTTGTTGCGCATCGCCTTCTCGAAGCCTGCCTTCAACTTTTCCATCGTATCCAATATGTATGTTTATCCGGGCGAGCGAGATATACAGCGGAAATTCAAATGTGGGTCCTTCTCGCGATACTGCGCAGCAATTATAAAGTTCATGTATGCACATTCTAGATGCACACATGTGAATTGCGCTGGGATGAGCGACTGGGGTTTTGGGGTTTTGGGGTTTTGGGGTTTTGG
>JARLIC010000056.1 GCA_031291905.1 Minisyncoccota bacterium | reverse complement strand
GAGAAGAAAGTGGAGGAGGAGGGGGAGGAGAAGAAAGTGGAGGAGGAGAAGGAGGCTCACCCGCCACCGGCGAAGCGATCGAAAGCATCAACAGCTGGATCCCGTCAGTCACGAGAGGAATCGGATGAGGAGATGGAGGAGTCGTCTGTCTCTGTCGTGAAGCAGGAGTCGGAAGCGGGCGAGGCTGATGCGAAGCGAACGCCTTCTACTCTTCTCACGGAGATCGAGAATGATGAGAAATTCGAAGGATTGAATCAGAAAGTGAAGGACTGGATGCTCACGGCGACGCGTCAGTGGACCGCGACGCTCCACCATGTGCGCTACGAAATCATGGCCCGCGGCATCGCATCTTTGATGCTGCGTTATGCGCTCGAGCAGTATCTCGGATGGACACACGGCCAAGCGCTCAAGAAGGTCGAAGCGGATTTGACTGAAATGCTTGGAGCTGCAGCTGCACAGCAGGTCAAAGAAGTCTCTAAGCGCGCTCAACGCCTCTATGACGATCTCCTCGACGGGAAGAAAACGATGGAAGCCTTCGAGGAAGCTTTCGACTTCTTCATGGATGCTCTTCGTGATTCGGTAGAGGTGCAGGGCGAGAAGGGAACTCTCTTCAAGTCGGTTATCGAGCTTGTTCGCCACATGAGCGCCGCTGTCGATCATCTTAAGGCCACCCACCCGAATGTCGCTGATCGCTGCGAAATTTATAGGAAGTGCTTGGTCGAGGGCTGGAGTGCCACGAAATTCGACGCGTCCTACAATCCCGAGGCGGCGCAGAAGGCGGAGGCGGCAAAGAAGGCGAAGGAGCCTCAGGCGGCGAAGAAAAGAGGAGAGGAGGAGAAAGAGGAGGAGGAGGAGGAGGAGGAGCCTCAGGCTCAGCCGCCACCGAAATCGAAATCAGCTTTCTCCTTCTACGCTCAGTCTGCGCAACAGGAGTACGAGAAAGAACATCCGGAAGCCGGTGCGAGTCAGTGAGTGGCGCGGCGCGGTGACGTGATTTGATGATTGTTTGCTCACTGAATTGTTTGTTCTCTCTTGATTCTCCTCTTCCTTCCAGTCGAAGTGACT
>JARLIC010000055.1 GCA_031291905.1 Minisyncoccota bacterium | reverse complement strand
CAAAACCCCAAAACCCCAAAACCCCAAAACCCCATGTGCCGAGGTGCAGAGACGAACCGAAATTATGGTGAGTCCACACACTTGCCCCTCTAAGGCTGGCGAATAATTACCAAATATAATGGACACCAAGAAGGCTAAAAAGCAGCAGAAGCCGAAGCGGAAGGAGACGCCGGCGGCCCAGCCTGACGACCCCATGGAGGCGCGGAGCAGGGAACTCTTGGCCCGCACGACCACCGACCCGAAGTTCATGATGCCCGGCAGGGCTGTGAGCAAGGTCCGCGTTGACGACAAGCGATTCGACGCCATGTTCCACTCCGACAAGTTCCGTATCTCCAAGGATTCCAACGAGATCTCGCGCTATTACTACACGACGAAGGAGCAGGAGAAGGCCGAGGAGGAGGAAAAGTCCGAGAAGAGCGAGTCCTCAGAGCAGGAGGAGGTGTCGTCGAGCGACTACGAGGACGGTATTAGAGATTTCTTATCCTTTACATAGAGGTGAAGAGCGAGGAGGATCTCTGGAATGAGGAGCAGGAGAAGGCCCCCGTCGCTGAAAAGGCGAGCAAGCGTCTCGCTGTTCAGAACCTCGACTGGGACCAGATCACGGCCAAGGACCTACTGGCGATTTTCAACTCGCTCTGCCGTGAGGGTGGACACGTCGAGAAGGTCGAGATCCACTTCTCCCAGTTCGGCAAGGATCACATGGTCCACGACTCGCTCTACGGTCCCCAGGGCATCTGGAAACAGGGTCAGGCCTCCGTTCCCGCGGACGACAAGAAGTCTTCCGATAAGGAGGACGAAGACCCAGAACCGCAGGAGGACGTCGTCAAGCCCACGGCCGAACCCGAGGAGGTCAAGGTCGAGGCCGAGAAAAAGGAGGAGAAGGAAGAATCTGAGGGCGCGGAATCGGACAAGCCTGGGTCCGATTTAGACCTCGGGCCAGAGCTGGAACCAGAAAGGAAGGACGACGAGCCGGTGCGGACCAAGAAAGGCTTCGACCCCGTCGCCCTCCGCAGGTACGAGCTCCAGAAGCTCAAGTACTTTTACGGCGTGGTGTACTGCGACTCCGTGGAGACGGCGGAGTACATATACAACGAGTACGACGGGTTCGAATACGAGGACTCGTCCCTCAAGCTCGACCTCCGCTTCATCCCTGACGACCTCGTCTTCCCCTTCCAGCCGAAGGAGGTCTGCGACAAGGTCGAGCCGAACTACCAGCCAAAGGTGAAGATAGTGAATTCGGCGGTGCAGCAGTCCTCGGTGAAGCTGACCTGGGAGGCTCCCGATCCCAAGCGCTTCGAGCTCATCACCAAGTCCATCTCCCCTGAAAAGCTCGAAGAAATGGACCTTAAAGATTACCTGGCCGACGAGGATGAGGACCAGGAGGAGGACGGCGACAAGAAGGAGGAGAAAGAAAAGAAGAATAAGAAGCACGAGACAGATGCAGAAAGGTACCGGAAACTCCTGTCCGGAACGACTGACGACAAGACTGGGGGCCGGAAGCAGGGAAAGAGCAAGGCTGACGACCTGGTCATTAGTTTCAAGGCCGGACTCGAGGAGGACATCCCGGAATCTGGGAAGAAGGAATGGCGTAGCGGGAAGCGTGCCGAAGAAGAAGCTGAGGAGGAAGGCGAAAATGGTAGCGAGAACGAAGAGGCCGAGGATGAGGATGAGAACGACGAAGAGAAGCCCGCGCGAAAGACCAAGAAGGAAGGGCACAAGAAGAACAAGGGGAAACGTAAGGAAGAGCTGGAGACTGAGGAGAGCAAGGAGCTGGCCCTGCTGATCGACTCGAAGAAGCCGATGGAGAACTTCAAGTTCGACACCAAGGACCCACGTTTTGGCGCCCTCTACCAGGACAAGCGCTATCTCATCGATCCTTCGTCCAAGGACTACAAGAAGGCGAGCAAGGACCTGATAAAGGAACAGGTCAAGAGGAAGAAGGTGGAGGAAGATGCAGCGTAGAGAGCGGCTGTTATTATGAATGAACGATGGGCGACTTTCCTCATCATATTGATCTCTTCCTAAGCTTAAGCTAACGAT
>JARLIC010000001.1 GCA_031291905.1 Minisyncoccota bacterium | reverse complement strand
TATCTTTACCCGTATTGAGCAACCCAATCCCATGCCCTCAAAAAGCTTCACCAAACGAATAAGGATCACCAAAAACGGCAAAGTCGTCCGCCGTCCGATGGCCATCGACCACTCCAGGACCCGCAAGAGCACCAAAACGAACCGGAATGCCCGGAAGACGCTGTCGCTCGGCGTGCCGATGAAGAAAATGCTCAACTATTAATAATCTTTTAATCTACTGCAATGCCGAGAGTAAAAAGGGGTACCACCGCAAACAAGCACCGCGCAAAAGTCCTTAAACAGGCCAAAGGATTCCGCTGGGGCCGCAGCAAGAAGGAACGCGCCGCCAAGGAGGCTCTCCTTCACGCCGGTGTCCATATGTTCCGCGGCCGCAAGGAGAAGAAGCGCGTCTACCGCCAGCTTTGGAACGTGAGGATCAACGCCGCCATTCGCGAGGAGGGCATGAGCTACAGCAGATTCATCGATGCGCTCAAGAAGGCCAACATCGCGATCGATCGTAAGATCCTTGCGGGACTCGCCGAAACGGAACCGGCAGTGTTCAAGAAAGTGGTTGCGGCGGCAAAGAAATAATATCGCGCCAATGACAAAAAAAGGACCGCATGCGGTCCTTTTTTATTTCTCTTTTGGCGGAACGGGGTGCACGGAATGCACGGGCACTACGGGGTGCAGCGGCTTTTTGCGCGGACGGAGGAAGTCGTTCGCCTGCTTCAGGACCTTCTTCGTATCCGCATATTTCTTTCCGATGATGTTCGTGGCGTCATGGTAGAGGAACCAGCCGTAGCCGCTGTGCTCTCGCGGGCGGATGGTGATCTCCGCCTTGTGCGTCTCCGCGAGGAACAGAATGACGGTGTCGTAGATTCCCTGGTTACCGATCTTGAAATAGAAGCGTTCGTACGCGCGGAAGTTGGGCGCGATCCGCACATCGGCTTTTTTGATGCCCGTCTCCTCCTCGAGCTCGCGCAGCGCCGTATCGATGCTCCGCTCCCCCGGCTCAAAGTGCCCTTTCGGGAAGTTCCAGTAATTGCCGCGGCGATACAGGAGCAGAAACTTTATCCCGTCGCTCGTCTTGCGATAGACCACAAAACCCGCAACCACCTGTTTCTTGGTCGGGATCCGCTTTGATTCGTCCATTTCACGCGACACGGTCATGCCTCTATTCTACCATGGATTTCCATAAAGTGTTGTGATATGCCCCTGCCCCTCCTTATTTTTTCAAAAACTTCTCCATCTTCCCGACCGGCCATGCGTTCACGATATCCTCTTTCGTTGCCCAACCGCGACGCGCCTGCGCGATGCCGTATTCGAGGAGCGCAAAATGGGCGGGCGCATGCGCGTCGGAATCGATCGCCATCCTCACCCCCGCATCCACACATTTCCGAATATGTTCGTCCCTAAGGTCGGACCGCTCGGGAAGCGCGTCGATCTCCATGATAGCCCCCGTCCGTTTTGCCGCGGCAATGACGGCGTCGATATCGAGGTCGATCGGCGGGCGGCGGTTAATGATGCGACCCGTCGGATGGAACAAAATATCGACGTGCGGATTCGCCATTGCGCGGAGCACGCGCGCCGTCTGCGCCGCGCGCGGCATATCGAAGAACGAATGCACCGACACGCCGACCACGTCGAGCTTTGCGAGGATGCCGTCCGGAAGGTCGAGGGAGCCGTCCTTCAGGATGTCGCATTCTGTGCCTTTCAATATTTTTATCTTCCCGGCCAGTTTCTTGTTCACCGCATCGATCTCCGCCCATTGCTTCTTGATGCGCACCTCGTCGAGACCGTGCGTCATCGCAAGCCGCTTCGTATGGTCCGTGACGGCGATGTACTTCAGTCCGCGCGCGAACGCGGCGCGCGCCATCGTCTCGATCGAATCCGACCCATCGGTCCAATCCGTCTGCACCTGAAGGTCGCCCTGAAGGTCGCCGTAGCCGATGATCTTCGGCAGTTTGTGCGCAAGCGCGGCCTGCACCTCGCCCATGTTCTCGCGGAGCTCCGGCTCGATATACTCCATGCCGAGTTTTTTGTAGATCTCCTCTTCGCTCGCACCGGCGATCTTTTTCCATTCTGCTCCTTCTTCCCTTCTCCCCTTCTTCCCTTCTTCGAACAGCCCGTATTCGTTGAGTTTCCACCCCTTCTTTATCGCAAGCTGGCGGATCGCCACGTTGTGGTCCTTCGAGCCGGTGAAATAATTGAGTGCCGCGCCGTAGGACCCTTTCGGCACCACGCGAAGGTCCACATTGATCCCCGGCCGTATCTTTATCGATGATTTCGTCTCGCCGTTCGCGATCACGTTCATGATGCCGGGCATCGAAACGAACCTGTCCATGATGGCCTTCGGCTTCGACGATATGGCGAGCAGGTCCACGTCGCCGATCGTCTCTTTGCGCCGCCGCACGGAACCCGCGACTATCACCTTTTGCACGCCCTCGATGTCCGCGAGCGCGGCTTCCAATTCGTGCACTCGCGGCATGACGGAACCGAGGATGGATCGTGCGCCGGAACTTTTCGCGAACCCGATCCCTTTCGCTATCTTCTCCTCGCTCTTCTTGCCGAATCCCTCGAGCGCCGCGATCTTGCCCGCTTTCGCCGCCGCCTCAAGTTCCTTCAGGTTCCGCACGCCCAATTTTTGATAGAGCTTCTGCACGGACTTCGGCCCGAGCCCTTCCACGCGCGCAAGCTCGTCGAGCCGCACCGGCGTCGCCTTCTTCAATTGCTCATATTCTTTTATCTTCCCGGTCTTCAAATATTCCTCGATCTTGTCCGCGATCCCCGCGCCCACGCCGGGGATCTCCTTGAGTGCGGCCGCGCCGCCGCGCTTATACAATGCGGCGACCTCCTCCTCGAGCGAACCGATCGTCTCCGCAACCCTCTCGTACGCGCGCGGCTTGAACGGTACCTGTTGCATGGCGAGATATTCCCCTATTTGCCGCAGCAGCTCCGCGATCGCCCGGTTCGATGTGTCGGTCATACCTCAATTCTACCACTGCGCACGAAAATTATTTCCCTACGCCACCGCATTTCCGGGCGTCTTGTCGTTGATGTCCGTGGGATTCGGGATCGTCGGCTTCGGAAGGATGAGGTCGGGCATGGTAAGGAGTATGAACGCCGCAACGAACGCGAGGAGTCCCGCCATGACAAAAATGAATGTGAACCCGAACCTCTCCGCGATGATCCCGCCAATCACGCCGGTGATGCCGGCGCCGATCCCTGCCGCGGTGCTGTCGAGGGTCCAATCGAGGGCGATCCGGTCCTTGTCCAAATGCCGCGAGAAGATCGTCGGCCAGGAGGCGAAATAGAGCGCGAAGGCGACCGCGTGGACGGCGTGGACCGCATAAAGCTCCCACACCTGCGTCACCCAGCACATGGCAATGGCGGATATGCCCACAAGGAACAGGCCGCCGATGAGCGCCATGAAGTCGTCGTGCTCGCCGGGCGTCTTATCGAGATAATTGGCGATCGGGATCTCGAGCGCCGAACGCAGGATCCAGTAGATGCCCGCCGCGATACCGACCACGGCAAGCGTGCCGCCGGCGACCCTCTCCACAATGAACACCGAGAAGACCGGGTCGATGAAGCCCCATCCTGAGAGCAGGAAAAAATCGGAGAGCACGAAATATTTCACAAGCCTCCCCACCTTGATATGATTGCCGAATTTTATATGCATGGCTATTCGCTCACAAAATCGAATTTGTCGTTCTCGTACACAAGCCGCACGCGGTTGCCCTTCATCACCTTCTTACCGAGGATCGCCTCCGAGAGCGGCGCGCGCACCTTCTCGTCGATGACGCGCCGCAAGGGGCGGGCGCCGAACGCCGGGTCGTAGCCGAGCTTGGCGATCTCGTGGAGCGCTTCCGGCGTGAAGGAGAGATAGATACCGCGGTCCTTCATCATGCCGACCAACTCCTGAAGGTTGAGCGCGACGATCTTCGAGAGGTCGTCGGGCGCGAGGTTCTTGAAGATGATGGTGCGCGAAAAGCGGTTGAGGAGCTCCGGCTTGAAGACGTCGGTGAGGCGCGCCTTCACGTAGTCGGCGATGTCGGCCATCGTCTCGCCCTTCGAGAGCGCCTCGTTGATGATGTCCGAATGCGCGTTCGAGGTCGCGATGATGATCGTGTTCGTGAAATCGACGGTGCGGCTCAGATTGTCGGTGAGGCGTCCGTCATCGAGCACCTGCAGGAACAGGTTCAGGATGTCCGGGAACGCCTTCTCGAACTCGTCGAGGAGCACGAGGCTGTACGGCTTCGCGAGCACCGCATCGGTGAGCGCGCCACGCACGGAACCGTCCGGCGAACCGATGAAGCGGTAGAAGCTCTGCTTGTCCTGGTACTCGGTCATGTCGAAACGGATCATCATCTTCTGCGAACCGAACTGCAGCTCGGCAAGGATCTTCGCGAGTTCGGTCTTGCCGACGCCCGTGGGGCCCACAAAAAGGAAGCTTGCGATCGGGCCGCCTTTCCGCGTAAGGCCGCTCCGGTACTCGCGGATCGCATCGGCCACCGCCTTCACCGCCTCCTCCTGGTCCACCAGCCGCTCATGGATGAGCTGTTCCATATGGAGTAGCTTCTCCGCCTCGTCGCCCTCCGCCTCGTGCATCGGCACGTTCACCTTCTCCTCGGCAACAACGGTCACCTGATCCGGCCCGAGAGCTTTCTCGCCCCGCCGCTCCGCGTCCACAAGCGCGCTCTTCAGAAGCTCCTCCGCGCTCGCCGGCAGGAACTTGTCGCGCATATATTTCTTCGCCAGGAACACCGCGCGCTTGATCGCGCCGAAACTGATGGTGATATCCGATTCCTCCTCGAGGAGGATGCTCTCGTAGGTGAGCACCTTCTCCGCCTCCTCCTCCGTGATCTCGTTCACCGGGATCTCGTCGAATATTCCCGCGAAGTCGCTGCGCGGCTCGATGAGCTGGTGGAATTCGCGCGGATAGGTCGAACCGACGATCGGGAAATTGTTCGCCATGATGACCGGCATCAGTGCATCCGCGGCGGAGAGATATGCGGTGCCCGACGTGCGCACAAGGTTGTGGATGTCCGGGATGTACAGGATGATATTGCCCGCCGTGAAGATCTCCTCGACGATCGTCTTGAGCCGCGCCTCGAGCTCCTCCGGCGGCGCGCCGGCAACAAGATTCTGAAGCTGGAGCCCCACAAGGCGCCTATCGAAGAGGCCCTTGGGCACATCGTCCTTCACGAGCGCAAGCGCAAGATGGTTGATGATGGCCTCTTTGCCGATGCCCGGCTCGCCGATAAGGAGCGCGTTCGGGTCGATCGGCCGCGCGAGCGTCTCCACCAGCCGCTCGTATTCGGCATCATGCCCGATCAGGAATCCCACCTGCGCGTCGCGCGCACGATCGGTGAAGTCGATGCCGTACTTGTCGAGGAGCGGCGTGGGGCGCGCGGTCCATGCGCGATTCATGATGCGGTGCTTCACCTCATGGCGCGCGCCGATGCCGAAGCCGCCGAGCGCGTGAGGCAGTCGCCTGAACCATCCGCGCTTGGAGAACGAACCGAAGATGAGCGCGCGCTCAAGGTCGCCCGGCGCGATCGAGAAGAGGTTGAACAGGCGGTCCATCGCGTCGTCGTTCACTTTGGTGAGCGCCGAAAAGAGGTCCGGCGGAGTGATGAACTCGTGGCCGGCGGAAAGCGCCTCGGCGAAGGCCGCAACAAGGAGCGTCTCGATCTCGGCGACGGCACCCGGTGCGGCAACGGGAACCGCGTTCGGCGAGGGCGGCTCGTGGAAAAGGCTCTCGAGCTTCGTCTTGAAATCCTCGGGTTTCACGTCGAGCCTGCGGAGTCCCTCGACGATCGCGGCCGATTCAAGAAGCCGGCGCGCAAGCTCGAGGAAGAAATCCTTTCTGGTGATGAGGCTGCGGTCGAGCGTGCGCTCGATCATGGAAAAGGCGCTCGGCGCGGTGACGCTCGTAAGATTCACCCTGGCACCACTCACGGGTAGCTCGGAAAACGGAGTATCGCCCTCGCCGTGGTGGACGAGAAGGTCGAGCATGAAAAGCATGAGGAAAAGACCCGTCCACACAAGGAAGTGGATCCCGGAAAAAAGGAACGTGAACGTGGCGACGAAGATCACGACGTACGAGATGTAACTTATCGAACGCACCAGCACGCGGCCGGCGATCGACATCCTCAGCCGCGGGTCGTCCAGGTACAGCGAATTGGGATTAATAGGTTTTTGCGGCATAGTAGATTATGAGCACGGGGATCGCGAGCCACGCGAGATAGATCACGATGAACATCGCCGCGAGGAACAGATAGACCACCGCGCCGATCGCCACGCGGAACGTGCGGAACACGACGCCGAGTATCCTCCCGATGATCGTATAGTCCTTATAGAGCGGCTCGAAAAAGTGACGAATGGTCACCTTGAGCGCGAGCGACCGGTCCGCGGCCTCGATGGTCGCCATAAAGCGGCGTCCGATCGCGTAGGTCCCGTCAACGTACCAATGATGAAAAAAATCGAATATCCTATAGAAAAATCGTTGCCCCAGATAGACGATGGAAAAATCCATGCCTTAATAATACCACGGGAAAAGCGGCGGCGCAGAGGTTGGACGGTGCCTAGAACAACCCCGGCTGGCGCGCGCCACCCTCACCCTTCTTCTCTTCTTTCTTTTTGTAGGGGTCGGCAGTGACGGTCGGCACGAACGCCGGCGGCACTTCCGGGACGATCGTCCCCGCAAGCACGTCGGGTATCTTCTTGAAGTCTCCGCGGAGCACTTCCATCATCTGCGTGGACCGCAGCGCGGCGGCGGGATGATACACTGGAAAAACGGCCTGCGCGCCGACCAAAAGCGCACGGCCATGGTCGCGCGTCATTTTCGCTTCCGGTATGAAATAATTCATCGAAAAGCGTCCGAGCGTCACAATAAGCTTCGGCTTGATGATCCCGATCTGTTTTGTGAGATAGGGCTCGTATGCCGAAAGTTCTCCGGGAAGCGGGTCGCGATTGTCGGGCGGGCGGCGCTTCACGATGTTGGTGATATAGACGTCCGCACGCTTCCAGCCGAGTCCGCGGATCATATCGTCAAGCAGCTGGCCGGCGCGTCCCACAAAAGGCCGCTTCAAGCGGTCCTCGTTCATGCCCGGCGCCTCGCCGATGAACATCACGTCGCAGTCGATGTTCCCCTCGCCGAACACGAGATTCGCCTCGCTCCGAAGCGGGAGCGTTGCATCATCCTCCATTTCGTCCTCGAGTTCTTTCAGTGCCTCGGCTTTATCCATGCCATTTATTATCCCGGCCTCTTTACCACGTCGATCACCTTCCCATTCACGAAAAAGTCGTCATCCGCACCGATATAGATGGGCGCAAAATCCTCCGTCGAATCCGAAGCGAGCACCACCTGGTTGTGCGCGGCATCCCTATGAAAACGTTTCACGTTTGCCGCACCGTCGATGACGGAAAGGACCACTTCGCCCTCGTGCGGCGAACAATCGTTGCCGTCGATGATGAGATAATCGCCGTCATTGATGCGCTCGCCGTGCACTTTTGCCTGATTCATCGAGAACCCGTCGGCGCGTACCGCGAACAATCCTTCATTGTTTTGGCGCTTCACGAGCGAGTTGGACACGCGCAGATAGCCGACGACGTTCTCCTCCGCGAGTATCTCGGCGGGGCCGCAGTTTGCGGCGCCGACGATCGGAATCTGTAAAAGCCGCTTGCCGTTTTGGAGGAACCCGTCAATCCAACCGCTTTTGGGCCTTTCAATGGTCCCTTTTACCCGGTCTATCTTCAAAAGGCCACGTTTTTCGAGCTGGCCAAGGTGATGTTTGATCTTCTGCGGCGAACGATCGCCCACAAGGTCGCCTATTTCACGCAGAGAAAGGCTGGAAATATTGCGATTTTGGGCCAAACGGAGCAGTTTTTCCTGGATTGGATGCAATTTCTGGCTTTCCATAACGTCATTATAGCATGAAGGTGTTGACGGTTGTCAATAGTACTTGACACTTGACAGACGGTACGGGGTCGCCTATCATTGATAGGTAGCCATGCCAGCCGGGCGATCCTCGCGAAAGGAACCAAAAAGGTCGACTCATTGGTAAATAAAAACAAACCACATCACCACCATGAAAACCATCCGCGTCGGAAATAATTTCATCACCTTCTGGTCGTTCAAAAAAGCGGAGTCGCCGCGTTCGTTCAGGTTTCTCTTTTTCTAAATTTCCGAACGCACAATAATGAACGAATATCTGTTCTAGATCCCGCCCGGAGTGGCGGGATTTGCTTTTACGGAATTTTTGCGTTATACTGCGGGCAGTTCCGTCATATTTTCATTTTTTCATACGCATCTTTTTTCCAACAACCCGATTCCCGCAACCACAAGGAGGTATCATGGATCCATGGAAAAGATTTTTACGTGTGTTCGAATCGCTGGCGCTGTGGCATTCATATTTTTCGCTGCTGCCGTTCCCATTCACCGAATTACAGCGGCGCTGGGTGCGTCCCCGCGCCAGGCTACTGCTCGCCGATGAGGCGGAACAGCTACGCAGGCGTGAGGTTCTGATGGAATTCGCAAGAATGGCGTACGACCGCGAATTCACCACAACCCCCGGCGCTCCCCCCTCAAAACGCACCGCCTCAAAGCGGCTTTGGGGAAAAGCCCACTCGCACGAAATGGAGATACGCGAGGCGTATGAAAAACTCGAATCACTTTGGATGTTTTTAAGAGAAATAAGAGTGTCCCCGCCCGAATGGGGAAAGGACCTCGAAGAATTTCTTCAAAGCTTCCCAAAGGAACCCTGGCGCCGGAAATTACGCGACGTGGTCGCTTGTTTTTATCCGGACCGTGATCGATCCGCCCTTTCCCGTTAAGAGAGGGGGCGGCTTTTTATTTGGCCGGGATATGGGTTGACATATATATGATATATATGATATAATGGTCAGAGACCAGCTCCAAGGAGCCGGTAAAAGGAGGACAGAAATGTCCATTTTGGCAGTAGCAAAAACATGCAAGGCGGGCGTTGATGGTGGTACGGCACGGTGCCGGAACATGGCCATGGAAGGAAGCGATTTTTGTTCCCTCCCGGCGCACAAAGACGGCAAGGGCGCAGTGGCACCCACACCCGACGTCGTGTTAACGTGGTTCAAACTGAGCGAGGGCTGGGCGGCACGGTTCCGCATTTTCCTTAATACGAAAATTAGGTCGCCACGTCGCCAGCGCGAACTCGACAAGAAACACGTCGCGCAAGCCAAGGGGATCAGGCGGAGCCCTCAGCTCGGCGGCATCCGCAAGGGCATCGTCGATTCGGGAAGTCCGGTATTCGGACCGGCCGGCGTCACGGGCCACCGGGTCTGGGCGGCCAATGTCATCGAGGACCTTTTTACCGCGGGGTATTTTATCGGCAATGCCCTCGTCACGGAGAAGCAGATCCTCGGCCGCAAGCCCGAATATCGTCTGCTCGTTGAGTGGCGGCTGGAAGGTGAAGGTTTTGCGGAAACCCCAAGCGAGTTTCTGGGAGACCTCTTCATCGAGTTCGGCGACGCGATCTTCGAGAAGGTCCTCGTATGGGCAAATCCGCCCAATGAGAAAGGCGTCGTCGTCCACACCGTGAACTTCGGTGGCCGTCAGTCCGGCAAGGCGACGGATTGCGCTCTGCGGTTCGACGGCGTCAACGACTGGCTCCTCGCGGCGATCCCGCCCGAGGTGCCCGCCGCTCCCGTCCTCGCCTAAATATCATCGTCTCCCGAAAAGGAGACCACCACATCACCTACGGCCGGCATCGCGATCATCGCAATGCCGGCCGTTACACTATTTATATATTTCGGTCCTTACTCTTCCCCTCCCCCTTCGATATCCGCGCGCCGCTGATCGAGCACTGTTTTGAATCTTTCAAGTATCGGATCGAGTGTCCCCTCCCCAAGCGCCATCTTCGCATCCACCGCCTCGTTGGAAATTCCGGGCAAGGCGGGAAGGCCGGACGAAAGCGAAAAAAGGTCCATAAGAAAGCTCGTTGCATACGAACCTTTGGGCAGCGAGAACGAGATGACCGCGATCTGCCGATCGAAGACCGTGCCGTGTATCTCGATGTCCTGTATCGTGGCGCACTGCCGCGATTCGACACGCACGAAGGGAAAATCCCTCCACGAACGCGCCGGCAGCGCAATGCCGTCCTCCTTCAGGTATTCCTCGTAAGGTTTCCAATCGAGCGGATTGAAGGACGTGAGGAAGGGCAATGAAAGCGGCACCTCTCCGGAACGGATGAGCGTCGATAGTTTTTTATTGAAAAGGAAGCTGTCGTACGCATAGAACCACAGCCGCACCTGGTCGGGAACCTCGCGAAGCGCGCCAAGAAAATCCCCGGGGTGATCCGCAAGATGGGAAACAAAGGCGCGCTCGATGCTGAAATGATAAGGGAATCGGTCGACGATCTCCCGGATCGCCTTCCAGTCGCCCCATTTGCCGGCAATGCTTTTGCGCAGATCGGTGAAATAGGGAAGTTCGCGCGCGCCGATATGGGTCAGGAACATCCTCACCGTCTCTTCGTATTGCCCAAGGAGCAACAGGCGGCCGAGCATGTGGCTGATGAGGCGCGGCGTGCCGAAACGCTGGAGATAGAAAAAGTTCCAGAAGCCGTCCATTTTTGCGACGGCGACTTTTTGTTCCAGCGTTTCCCATTGCGCGTCGGTCAGCGTTTCGGCAAGGCGAAGCGTGATGGTGAAGCGATTCCCTTTCAGTTCGCCGTTGGCAACCACGCCCTTGCCGCGCCGGATGTCGTTAAGGAAGAAGTTGTCCTCGTGTAATGAAAGGAGTCTTTGGGGGTCCGAGATCCCGCGGATGCTGATCTGTTGCGAGGTGAGTGCGAGGCGGTCCTTTATTCCCGCATACCCGATGTTTTTTTCGTCGACGCCAAGCGCATGGGCAAGCTGCGACTTCGCCTCAAGCGTCGAAATGCCCACTTTTATAAGATCCGCAAAATAGGTGCTCCCCTCGCCGTCGATCGGTGGCGCGCCGCTTGGGGGCTTCACGGGATACACCGCACCCTCGCGGTCGATCTCTTCCACGATAAAGTCCTGCGGCATCAGCCGGAGATAGGCGCTCGGCCTCCCGGCGGCGATGTCCTCGATGCCTATCGAGCGCAATGTCTCGGCGTCATCCACCATTGGTGCGCGCACAAAAAGCTCGGGTACGCGTTTGCGCTCGGCCTCAAACAACGCCCGTTCCCGGTCAAACTCTTCCTGAGTGACGTGCATCGCCATTGAGTGAATTATGGCACATTGTGCCTTTGGCGGGAACCTAACCCGCTCGATTGCTCAGGCGGGATAGGCCCGTAAAATCTGCGCTTCCGTTCCTATTATCTCTCTCGAATGGACAACGAGTTTGACTCAGACCTCGAAAAAGCCCTATCATATGAATATGCATTCATATAAGCGGTGCAGCTGCGGGAATAAATCGAGCAAGAAAATGGAGATACGAGAGAGCGTGTTCAAGCAATTAAAGACCGCCTCTGTCCCGAGTAAATTCAAAATCCTCCGCCTCCTGGCCGATGGGCCACACTGTGTTTGCGACCTCACCCTGCACACCAAACTTTCTCAAACGTTGATCTCCCATCACTTGGCCGATCTCTCTGCGAGCGGACTGGTAGCAAGCGAAAAGAACGGGGCCTTCGTGGATTATTCGCTCACCGACAAAGGCCGCACATTAGTTCTTGCGATTCAAGTATTAAATTCTTAACCATGAAAATACAAGTATTAGGTTCGGGATGTGCCACCTGCAAGAAGCTGTTTGAGCTGACAAAGAAGGCGGAGGAGGAATTGGGATTGGGCGTCGAAGTCGAATATTTCACTGATGTCCAGAAAATCATAGATATGGGTTTGATGTCGAGTCCTGTTTTGGCGATCGACGGAAAGCCGGTATTGGTCGGTCGCGTTCCCGAAGTCGAAAAGATCAAGGAGATCATCGCGGAAAATATAAAATAGCATGTTCTATCCGCTTCAGCTACTTGCCGATTGGCTGACCTATGACCTGTTCCGCATCGCGCCGAACACACTCCTCGCGAGCGCGGTGGATTTCTTCATCTTCGACACGACGAAGATATTCATCCTTCTTGCGGTCATTATCTTTGCGGTCTCGCTCATCCGCTCCTATCTTCCACCGGAAAAGATCCGTGCCGTCTTGGCTCACAAGAACCAATATGTCGGAAATATGCTCGCCTCACTTCTTGGTATCATTACGCCGTTTTGTTCCTGTTCTGCTATTCCGCTTTTCATCGGGTTTATTCAAGCGGGAGTGCCACTCGGAACGACCTTCTCTTTTCTCGTCGCGTCGCCGATGATCAACGAAGTCGCGCTCGT
>JARLIC010000054.1 GCA_031291905.1 Minisyncoccota bacterium | reverse complement strand
CCAAAACCCCAAAACCCCAAAACCCCAAAACCCCATTCCTCGCCACCCGCAGTGAAGTCAATTGGTCCCGACAGGATATATACAAACTTTGTGTGAGATAATGCACAGCGTATTCTCTCTGAAATAATGTCTAACTAGGCATGAGCATGAATAGATCTTATAATGTACATTACGCATGCGATATTTAGGTGGCATTCATATTTAAATATCGCAAAGCATGAAAACACAACACGGTTCAAGTGCGGGAAAGAGCGGCTCGTTCCGCAGCCCGTCCTCGGGACAGAAGAAGCTGGGGGCCCATCCCTCTCCACCCGGAAAAGCCGACAAAGTCCCCGTCAAGTCCTTCAACATCATGGGCACACCTACGCCGAAGCCACATCCTCACCCGGAACAAAAGGCGGAGCATGAGCCCAGACTGTCGATGGTGGTCTCGCCAGTGAAGCTTGCCCCAGCCCAAAAGACGCCGCCGAGGGTTTCGCTGCAGGGCGCCGCTGCCGACCTTCCCGATCCGGACATTCCAAGTATCGATTTCCTTCTCTTAGTTTCCCATAGGCGCTTCAGTCAGCATCTCGACCGACTCCACCGGACTTGAGGGCGAAGCCAAGAAGATCCTTGAGAGCGCTCATGTCATGACAGCCAACTCATTAGAGAACCTGAAGGAGGTAAGAGAGACGGCACGATCGAGTAGATAAAGGAGACGCAGGATAAGTCGCGGGAGAAGTACGAGCAAGAGCTGGAGTCGCTACGAAAGGAGCGCGAAATCCACCAGGAGGAGGCCGCGGCCCTGCACATCGCCATCGACAACCACAAGCGCACCATCGATTCCCTAAATGCGGAATTGGGGCAGCTGAGGAAGGGCGACCAGGAAAAGAGCGGCAAGCTCGAGTCCGAGTACAAGGCTATGATGAAGGAGAACAACACTCTGGTTGCTCTTAAGGATCAGCTCACAGGCGAGAACAAGGAGCTAATTAAGAAGCTTGAGGAGGCCAAGCATGCGCGCACCGAGGAACAGAAGGAGCAGGAACAGGCCCGCAAGGACCAGCTGGTCTTCTCCTACGAGAAACTGAGCCAGGACCTCGACGACCTTAAGAAGGTATCACCGCATAAAATCGAAGTGCGTAGGAACTACCGACGCTCGCAGGCACCCTGCAGGAGTCCCGGCAGTCCTTCCAGAGTCAGATCCAGGCTCTCGAGCCCCACATCCGCGAGCTCGCCGTCCAGGCCAAGGCTGGCTCCAAGTCTGCTGAACTTGCCGGAGAGCTCGAGGAGGCCTTGAAGAAGAAGCAGACGGAATGTCAGACCCTGACTGATGCTCTCCAGGGGCTGAAGGATAAGGCCGAACAAAGTGCGAAAGACGTCGAGGCGGAAAAGGCTGAGCGGATCAAGAAGGAGAACGAATGTGCGGGACTGCACAAGATCAACGATGAACTCATCACAAAACTGAAGGAATCGCAGGCCGGGATGAAGGCTGCGGACACAGCAGAGAAGGAGCTGAAACGGCAGCTGGAGGAGGCGCGCACTGTGGGAAAAACGGAGAAGGAGGGCAAGTTCGAGGACCTCAAGAAGTGGGAGGAGGAGAAGCAGTCCCTGATTGCCGAGCTGCAGCAGACGAAGGAGCTTGTCGATAAGACCGAGGCGGAGCTTAAGGAGAAGGCCGCTGCGCTAGGTACGCCCGTGCATGCGTTACGCTCATCAAATAGACGGCGAAACCCGCTCGCTGGCCGAAGCCACAGCCGAGAAACAGAAGAGCGATGCAGAAATGGTCGCACAAGCCGCGAAGCTGGCGGAACTCGAAACCTCGCTCCACACCAGCGAGGCCGAGCTCAAGGAGGCCAAGGCCGCGCATGCCAAGCTGGAATCGGAACTCTCCGCCAGCAAGGAGGTGGCCGCAAACCTCCTGAAGCGTGTTGAAGAGGAGAACGCGCGTGCCGACCTGAGGATCTCTGAGCTCGAAAAGGCTGCTGCCGATGCCAAGGCTGAACGCGAGAGAGAGGCCTTGGAACAGGGCAAGACGGAGGAGATGCTGACAAAACGGAACATGGAGCTGGAGAAGGAGAAGGACGGACTGAGAAGACGCGAAGAAGAGCTGACCGAGCAGCTTCGGGCCAAGGAGGAAGAGCTCAAGGCCCGGCCCGTGGAAGAGCCCATTGTTGAGATGGCATCCAAGAAGCCGAGTGCGGAGGCGGTTGCGCTCGGAGAGAAGGAGGGCGAGCTGGCCAGTCTGTAAGAACGACAGAAGCGAATTCGGGATAGAAAGGAAGAGATGGAGAAGGAGCGGGAGAAGAACAAATCACAGCTGGAGGAGCAGAAGAGGGCTGAGAACGAGATAGCGAAGCTTACCGCTCAGCTGAAGAAGAAGGCTGAGGAGCGCAGCAAACTGTACCGCAGCGCGTAGACGAGCCTAAATATAGGAAGCAAACGTCCGAGGATCGGGAGCGAGAACTGCAGAAAGCGCTGAATGATCTGGAGGAGCGCAACCAGACGTTGGAGGCCTCCAAGAAGCAGGAGCGGCACGAGAGTTCCCAGCAGCTTGCCGACACGTTTGTTCTGATTGATTAACCGGGGGAATAGGAAGTCGGAGCTCGAGGAGAAGCTCAGGACTGCGAAGGAGGAGGTCGAGAGCGAAAGGGCCAAGCTCCAGGAAGAGGTCAAGGAGCTGAAGAGCTCGTTGGTGGGGAAGGAGCAAGAGATATCTGAGATGTATTGCCAACACGTTGGCACACGTGATGTAGGAAGGAAAACTACGAGAAGAAGCAGGAAAGGATAAACGAGGAGCTTGAGGCTGCTAAGAGGGAGGCGGCGGCTGAATCGGACAAGCGGTCGACGATCCAGATTGAGAGGAGCAAGTTGTCCTCAGACTACACTAAGGCATCGAGCCAGCTGGAGGAGAAGGAGTCAGACATCAAGGCAAAGGAAGAGAAGATCCGCAAGCTTGAGAACAAGATGAAGAAGACTGAGGCGGAGCGGAGGGCGGACAAGACACAAGCGGAGACGGAGGCGATGCAATCACAGACCTCGGCCAGCCGGATGTACTACATAATCGTTGCCATGGTATGTGGTGCTGAGGACTAATTCGCAAATAGGGAGTGCTCCTCGCGGCCATCTTCGGATATCTGGCGTACCACACATTCATGACAACAGGCAAAATGCACTAAATTAAATAAACTGAGAGTGAGAGAATTCATTGCATTAATTTTGCATCGATAACGCGTTTGTCATTATTTCATACGTGGTGTGCACTTCTTAATCTAGCTTCTCGACCTTGCCGGCGGGGAACACGAATATCTCGCGGAAGCTCTTTACCTTGCACACAATGAACGCGAACGTCGCGAACACTATCCCCAATATAGGGAGAGTCCAGAGACCGAAGGTGAAGTTCATCACGAAGCTCCCGCCGGCGGCCTCCACCTTTTCCCGCGACTCTGACAGGATCTCAAGGACAAGCTTGGCGGGGGAAAATTTCTGCTGCGGGTTGTGGGTGTCACAATTCCGCCAGACCGCCAAGGACAGAACGTAGAAGTACTCTTGCCCGACCTTTTGTCTTGAGTAGATGTGCTCCTCTATCTCCCCACGTCCGTTCGTCCAGAACTCCAGGAACGTATGATCCTTGAGATGGTAGCGCGAGTCCTTCTGCATGAGCTTTTCCATGGACTCGAAGCTGGCTCCGCTCGTCACGTCGCGGAACCTGCACTTCGCCTCTATGCAATCCTACCATTGTGTGAAGAGCGGATCGGTACGCTGCCGTGGAACGAGATGACCAGGCGGTAGTACGTATCACGAACAAGGGAGAGCTTGGGGAGCAGCAGGTGATATATGCGGAAGGGGAGAACAGAGACCTCCTGGCCCTCGTCTGGCGTCAGCCTGATGTTCTCTATCCCCGATTGGCCGAGACTACACGGTGAGTCTGCGAGGTACTACCTGAGCTGAAACGACAGAAGGAGCAGGAAGGCCAGAATCAGTGCTGTATCCATACTTGCCTACTGTTATTGCGATTTTATTACCCGGCACAGAGGACCGCATTGTGGGCTGGCACTGAT
>JARLIC010000053.1 GCA_031291905.1 Minisyncoccota bacterium | reverse complement strand
GGTTCCATGAGTGCGGAGATGTTCGTCGTCAGGTCGTCGACCTCCGCTTCAAAGAAGTCGCTGAGATAAAGGAGTGACTCCTCGAGCTTCCCGCTTGTGTCCCCTATGTCCACCATCTTTATGAAAATGGGAGGGATGCCGACCTGGTTCTTGCCGGAAGAGAACGTGCTGGTCATGGTCATGCCGCCGCCCACCGCCTTCCGGATGGCGATAAGATAATCCTGATACACCGGATTCTCGGTGTTGCGCACCTGGATGTCGAGCGCGGTCGCGATCGGGATCCCGCCCTGGAGCATGACGCCCAGGTTCCGGCAGAGGAACGTCAACTGCGTATCCTCGACGAGAGGACCGATGGCCGGCAGACGCAATACGAACCTCCCCCACGCGAGCCGCACCCGCCGGATCCGGAGCAGGATCCGGAACAGGACAATGAGCGCAAGGATCGCGATCACTATGGCGATGCCGTCCTTCTGCATGACCGTGGCGAACCAGATAAGGATACGGGTGTTGAGCGGCAGCGGGACACTGAACGATTCGAACATGTTGATGAGCTGGGGCAGGGCGAAGACGCTCACCCCTATGCCCACCGCCACGGCAAGGCAGATGACGATCATCGGATACATTGTGGCGCTCCTGATCTTTGCGCGGAACGCGTGGTCCCTCCTGAGCTGGTCCGCAAGATAGGCGAGGTTCTTCGAGAAGTTTCCCGACGCCTCGCCGATCTCGATGAGGTTCGTGAAAAAAGGACTGAACGCCTTCGGGTAGCGCGCCAGGGATTTTGCGAGCGGCTGCCCGTTCTCGAGGTCGTTCAATACGCTCTGCAGGATATCCTTGAATGCCCCGGGCCTCGTCTGCTGGATGAGCACCTTGACCGATTCTGCAAGGCTGATGCCGCTCTTCGACATCATCGCCAGATGCTTCGCCAAAAGCATCCGGTCCTGGTCGGAAACGTGCGAGAAGAAAGTGATGTTCTTCTTGGGGTCGATCATGTCATTCTTTGGTCGCCAGTATCACCTCTTCGAGAGTGGTCAGTCCTTGTGCGACCTTCTCGAGACCGTCCTGCATCATCGACTTCATACCCGATTTGAGCGCGATCTTATAGATGACACCCGCGTCCTGTTTCGACATTATCGCTTCGCGGATCTCGTCGTTCATGATCATCACCTCGAAGATGCCGATGCGTCCTTCGTAACCGGTGCCGTAATCCAGCTTGCATCCCGCACCCTTGTACACGGAGACGGTCTCGCCGCTCCCGAAGACGCTCGTAGTGAGCTCCTCCCCCGCAAGCGCCGCGATCTCGGTCCTCGATATCTCCTTGCTCGCCCTGCACGGGAAGTGGATCCTGCGCACCAGGCGCTGGGCGATGATGACGTTGATGGTCGACGCGAGCAGGAACGGCTCGGCCCCCATCTCGAGAAGGCGGAGTATCGCGACGGCGGGATTGTTCGCGTGCATGGTGGAAAGCACGAGGTGGCCCGTGAGTGCCGCACTCGTGGCGATGCTCGCCGTCTCTTCGTCGCGGATCTCACCGACCAGCATGATGTTCGGGTCCTGGCGCAGGATGCTCCGCAGGCCCGCGGCGAACGTGAGGTTCGTCTTGGGGTTCACCTGGATCTGGCTCACGCCCTCCATCTCGTATTCCACCGGATCCTCGATGGTCGATATGTTGATGCCGCGCTTGTTGAGGATCTTGAGGACGGCGTACATGGTGGTCGTCTTTCCGGAACCGGTCGGACCCGTCGAAAGGACCATGCCGTACGGCTTCGCGTATGCGGCCTTCGTCTTCTCGAGGTCCTCGGCGGAAAAACCAAGGCTCTCCAGGGAGAACTGGCGGGACCGTTCGGAGAGCAGGCGCAGCACGATGTTCTCGCCCTTGGTGACGGGGACGATGGAAACGCGGACGTCGAGATTCTCCGACGGCGTCTCGAACTTGAACTTCCCGTCCTGCGCGGACTGATGCTCGTCGATGCGAAGGTCCGAAAGGATCTTGACGCGCGACACGATCTGCGGATGGATGTCGATGGGCAGGACCGCAATGTCGTGCAGGACGCCGTCGATCCTGAACCGCGTCACCGAACCTTCGTTTTGCGGTTCGATGTGGATGTCCGACGCCTTGTTCTGGTACGCATACGAGATGATCGTGTCCAGGATCTTGATGATCGGGAAGTTCGTCCCCTCCGCCCCGGAAGTTCCCCTGCTCTTCTCGAGGTTCTCCTTGATGATCCCCTCGAAGACCTTCGCGATATCCTCCGAATAAAGGGAGATCGCGTTCTCGATGTCCTGCGCGGTCGCAAGGCATACCACTACGGGCAGGTCGGTCTTCTTCTTCAGGAACTCCACCGTCTCCACGTCGTTCGGGTCCGCCATCGCGACATGAAGTCCGTCCTTGTCCCTGTCGAACGAGATCACCTGCCGCCTGCGCGCGACCACCTCGGGGATGATGTTCAGGATGTCTTTGGAAATGACGATGTTGGAAAGCTGTACGAACGGCAGATTGAAATGGTCCGCGACCATGATCCCCATGTTCTGGTCCGACAGCAGGTCCATCCGCAGGATCGACTCGTAAAGCGTGATCTTCTCCCGCTCCGCGAAATTCTTCGCGTTGAGAAGGGACTCCTCGGGTATCAGTCCGTTCGTTTTGACCAGGGATTCCAGTTGTTCGTCGGGGATGATCACGTAGGTGGGTGCCACCGGAAAACCGGCGGCGTTCGTTTCTTTCGAATTTATCTCCATTATAGCACAAAATCATGCTCCGACGTTCGAATTTGCTCCAGAAAAAGCAGGGCAGGGTGGGATTCGCCCGCGAGTCCCCTGCTCGCCGCCGCTCGCAGGGGCTCTGGGCACCGCCTCGCCTATTTTCTCTGCTGAGAAAATAGGTTCCGGCGTTCGAATCCCTTCCTCAAGCAACTAAACAAAAAGAGGCGTAATCGCCTCTTTTTGTTTAGTGCCCGGGGTGGGATTCG
>JARLIC010000052.1 GCA_031291905.1 Minisyncoccota bacterium | reverse complement strand
TTTATATAAAGTCCGGTGCCGCCGGCAAGGATCGGCAGCTTTCCGCGCGAAAGGATGTCCCCGATCGCATCGATCGCATCGCGCCGGTATTCCGCGACGGTGTATTCCTGGTCCGGGTCGCGTATGTCGATGAGGTGATGGGGGACGCCGTTCATCTCGGCGGCCGTCGGTTTGCCGGTGCCGATATCCATGCCGCGGTATATCTGCCGCGAGTCCGCGGAGATCACCTCGCCGCCGAATTTTTTGGCGAGCACGACGCCGAGGGCGGTCTTTCCGCTTGCGGTCGGACCGGCGATGACGAGGATCTTGGACATATAATAAATTAAGTATAGTATATTATAAAAAAAGAGGCAGGATTTGCCTCTTAAATTAAACAATGAGGATCGCTTTGAAGAAAGTCGTTGCTTTCTGCATAAGCTCTTGCGCGGCATCCGCCGCATTCGTATTTCATGGGGCACAGGCCGCACTTTCCTTTGAAATTCCGGGCCAATAACTGCCTTACGATGGGGCTTTCCTGATAACGCTCGATCATCTCTTCGACGCTCATGGAGAAAATATTCATTATCGGGATATCGAGAAGCGCGCAGGGTGTCATATTACCATCCGAATCAACATTGAATGTTGTCACTCCTGCACCACATCCATTAAAGACGAGATCCGTGCAATTGGTTGCTTGGGAGTTGTTGCGAAATAAGCATTTCAGCGGGTCATTGGTTCCGACATTAATGTCGGAATAAAGACCATGTATCCTGTAGATTTCTTCAAGAAATGCCGTTTTCTGTTCCGCCATCATAAGCAGATCATTCCGGTGTTTTGCCCTCCCTACGGGATGAATGGCGGAAAAACCAATTCTTGCACATCCCATTGCGCGGGCATAGTCTACGAGGCGGTTTATTTCTCCTATGCGCGAAGGTGGAATTGTTGAGCGTACGCACACAACTAGCCCGGGTATATTGCTCTTTGAGGCAAGCCTCAGTGCGGCATCAGCCTTTTTGAACGCTCCCTCATGCATGCGAAATTGATCATGCGTGAGTGGATCAATACTATCAATACTGACCGAAAGGCAAAAGGATTTGAATGCCAATTGTTCGATCAGGCGAAGGTGTTTTTCCGCGAGAAGAGACCCGTTTGTGGTTATTGTGACATAGTCTATGCCAGCTTCTCGTATGGTGGTAAGCACCTGCTCGAGGCCTAAGTAGAGTAGGGGTTCGCCTCCCGAGAGGACCAATTCGCTTTCGGGCGAGCCGAATCGTTGGAAAAAGCGAACGATTTTCATGATTTGGCCCTGCGGCATATCATGAAGCATTTGGTTTGCCGCACGGCAATGTTGGCATCGCATGTTGCAGCGACCAGTAATTTCGACTTGCGCTTGACCAAATTCGATTTCGTAAATTTGGTCGTCCGTTTCAATTTCCAATCGAATTTTGTCTAGCACGAAACCCTCCTTATGGATGGGCGGAGGCAAAAGAAAAACCTTTTGCCTCCGGTGGGGTCATGTCCTATCCGCGAAAATAATCACAGGTACGACATGCATAGTTGCCGCTTCGTACGATGACGCGCTTTTTGGGGACAGGGGCTTTTGTAGCAGTGACCTGTTTGGTGCGCCTCATAATGCCTCCTTTCTTTTTTAAAGAGCCACCTTATTTCTAAGATAAAAATTGCATATTGTCAAGGCAACCCGATTGATCATTTAGAGCTCTTTTCCTTTGATGACTTGTGTTGATTCTTCCACAAAATGAGCAACGGACATTTCCTTTTCTTGCTTTTTTCGATTGCGTACATTCACTGTCTTTGCGGTCATTTCCTTTTCTCCAACGACGAGGATGTAGGGGACCTTCATCATTTCCGCAGTGCGGATGCGTTTACCAAGCGATTCATCGGCTTCGGAAAACTCTGCGCGAATGCCTGCGATGGTAAGCGCCTCATATACCTCTCTTCCGTATTTGGAGAATTTTTCGCTAACGGGGATAATGGTTGCCTGCACGGGTGCGAGCCACACCGGGAATGCTCCAGCGAAGTGCTCGATGATGATTCCCATGAAGCGTTCCGTTGAGCCAAGGATCGCCCGATGAATGACAATGGGCTGTTTTTTTTGCCCGTCCTCGCCAACATACTCAAGCTCAAAGCGACTAGGAAGATTCATGTCGAGCTGGATTGTGGAGAGCTGCCAATCGCGGCCCAGGGCATCCTTAAGGATGAAATCAAGTTTAGGGCCATAAAACGCTGCTTCGCCTTCGCCGATATCGTGCCGCCAGTCCCGCTGCTCGATGAGTTTTTTAAGTGTTGCCTCCGATTCCTGCCAGACGGCTTCATCGCCGATATAATTTTCCGGATGTTTGGGGTCGCTCACCGAGATTCGCACCCGGAAATCTTCGAATCCGAACGTCTTATAGACCTCTGCTATCATATCAAGCATGAGACTTATTTCCGCTTCGATCTGATCCGGGCGAGTAAACACATGACAATCATCCTGTGTCAGCGCACGAACGCGGGTAAGGCCGGAAAGTTCACCGGACTTCTCGTAGCGATAGTTCGTAGTAGTGCAGGTATACCGCACGGGAAGCTCCCGATAGGAATGCGGATTCGTCTTATAAAGCATCATGAAATGGGGGCAGTTCATGGGCTTAAGGTAATACTGTGCCTCATCTTTTAAGTCCATCGGGGGATACATGGCATCATATTTATCGAGGTGCCCCGATATTTTATACAATTCACCTTTGGTGATGTGAGGAATCCAGATGGGGACATAACCCCGCTTTTCCTGGAGGTCTTCGATGTAATTTTCAAGCAAGCGGCGAAGTATTGCACCCTTAGGATAGAAAAGAGGCAATCCACCCCCAATCTCATCGATGATCGTAAAAAGCTGAAGTTCTTTTCCAAGTTTTCGATGATCCCTTCTTTTCGCCTCTTCCATCAATAGTTCATAGGCCTTCAGCGCTTCCTTGCTCTCGAACGCGACCCCGTAGATGCGCTGGAGCTGCTGGTTCTTCTCGTCCCCGCGCCAGTAGGCGCCCGCGATCTTGTCGAGCTTGAACGCGTCG
>JARLIC010000051.1 GCA_031291905.1 Minisyncoccota bacterium | reverse complement strand
CCAAAACCCCAAAACCCCAAAACCCCAAAACCCCATTGCGTCTCCCGTCAGAGAACCGAGGAATGAAAAGTGGAAAGAGTGAGATAGTGAGAGGAAACACCGATATTATGGGGAGGCGGCGACAGGCGGCGGGGACTCAACTACACAGTCATTGTCGAGTTCGTCCACAATCTCGGGCGGAACCTCCACCGGCGGATTTTTATCGTCCCAATCCGCCATCAGCTCTTTCTCGTTCGGCTTGAACTCTGCCGCCGGCTTCTCCGTCTCTTCTCCTCCGCTGTCAAATTCGTTCTTGTTCTCCTTGTCCTTTTTCTGCTTCTCGAGTTCCGTCTGCCAATTAGCCTCAGCCTCCTTGATCTGCGCCTGGAGCTCCTCGGCGCGGCGCTTTTCCCAATCTTCGCGCTCTTTCTTCTTGTTCTCCCGCTCCTCCTTCGCCGCCTGTCTCCTCGCTCGGCGGAGCAGTATATCCTGCTTTCTCAGCTTAATGCAGTCGCGGATCCACTTCAGCAGTTGGCCCAGGCCGAACGAATATCCTGTCACCTCCTCATCCTTCACTTCTTCGAGGTTCTTCTCGATGGTGTTGAGGAGGCTGTACTTAGGGTATATAGCGGTCCTCGGACCAAGAGGGACGTAGGCCTGCAACTTGGTGAAGAACTCGGGTGTCAGCAGCGTTTTGGCCTTGACCCAGTCGAGCTTATTGGTGTCAAGCTCGCAGATCGCCTCACGGGGGTAGTCGAGGAGGTAGAAGGCGTACTGGAGAACTCGAGGATATTTCAGCTGGCCGAACTGCGATAGTTCCATGAGTTGCGACTTGTAGTGTCCCTCCGCCAGCTGCTTCGCCAGGCCCTTGAGTCGTGTTGCGGCGAAAAGTATGTCCCTGTCCTCGTCCTTCAGGTCCTCACTAGACGGGTGATCCGATCAAGAAAGGTACGTTTTCTCGTCGTTCTGCAGGTCCTCGATCGTCTTCTCGATTTCCTCATTAATCTCTACGAACTCCTTTTCCTTGAAGGCCTCGCCCTTCTTCTTGATGACAGCGCGGAGCTCCTTGTCGCGGGTAAGGATTTTCCTCTCTGCGGCCGTCCAGCACATGGCGAAGTGCTTTATCGTGTCCACTGCGGATGTCTTCTCAGCCTCGGAGAACTCGCGGTCCTGCCCGAGTGTGTCCATACAAACAAAGTAGCCGGTGTTTGCGGTGACGTAGGGAGGCTCCTGGAAAGTCTGCCACTCCGTCTTCTGCTCAACGTACTCCTCGCCCGCGGCCAACTTCTCCTCCTTCTCCCGCTGCGCCTCCTCCTCCTTCTGCTGCTTCAGCTTATCCTGCTCCTCCCGCTTCTTGAGCACGTCCATGTATGCCTCGAAAGCCTTGTCCAACGACTCTTCCTGCAGACACGTCGGGTGTGTTAGCGAAATAGCCACGTAGGAGCCCAGCCTGGGGACGCGGAAGAACTTCAGTTTCGGCTCCTTTGTAACGTCCTTGAGGAACCGCAGCTCCACGTTATTCTCCTCGGGCGGAGGCGGCGGCGGCGCTGGGACCGTTCCGGGGGCTCCTGCAGGTGCGGCTTCGGTCTTTTGCTCGGACTTGGCCTCCTCCTTATGTTCAGCGACAGGCGGTTCTGTCTGCGGCGGCTGTCCTTCTGCAGCCCCAGGTGCCGCGGCCGCCGGTTTGAACCACGCGAACGTATAGCTGTCATCGGTCTTGACCGTCTTGCCGATCATGTACTTGTGGTCATCACTGGCCGCGATGTAGTGGACGATAAGCGGCTCGGACTCGTCAATATGAGATTTGTCGTTCGAGTCCTCCGTGATAGGCTTCTTCTTTCGCTCGACCTTGCCCATGTAAACTCCTGTCGCATCTACCCCAATCGTAATTCCCCCACGAAATTTATACGCATGTGCTTCTGTATGAAGTTGCACAGGTTTCCGAACTCCTCCGGCAATTTCTCGGCGGCCTGGAGCCGGGCCTTGAACTCGTCCACCTCTTTCTGTGCCAACTTCTTCTTCTCCTCCAATTCCTTCATCTACACTCACATAGCAAAAAAGAGACCAACCTTTCTCTGCTGGTCGAGGAGGGCCTGCTGATGCTTCCGGCGGGCCTCCTCCACCTTCTGCGACTGTGCTGCCAGCTACGGTTTGCGATAAGTTCAAATTACCTGGGCCCGCTCGTTCTCGGAGTAAGAGTGCTTGAGAAGCCACTTGGCGAGGTAGTCGACCGGGTTGTTCGGCCTTTCCTCACACAGAGTCGCCAAGCCTTGGCCAATCACGTCGGTCACCCTCGGGTCCAGCAGATATGTCACGTCCGGATGCAAGATATTCTTCTTGTTGTGCTTGCTCATCTTATTAAATATAAATAGGAAAGGAAAGACTTGCGTTATGCTATCTTCGCGTAACTGTCGGCCGCCGCACTCGTCTGCACTTCGGGGTTTTGGGGTTTTGGGGTTTTGGGGTTTTGGGGTTTTGG
>JARLIC010000050.1 GCA_031291905.1 Minisyncoccota bacterium | reverse complement strand
TCCGGTAACTCCAGGGATAGGTCACAAGCTCCCGGGATGGCTCCGGACCATCGTCGGCGCACTGGATCGCGGTATCGGCCAGTCCGATCACCGAACCCGGCGGCAACTTCAGATATTCCGCGCCGCGCAACTCGCCAAGCGAAACGACATAGGTTGTGCCATTCCTTGCGGCGACCTTCACAAGCACGTCATCGCGCTTTGAGGCTTCGAACGCCGCGGTGATCCGCAACGGTTGCTGCTGATGCGGTGATACTGCTTCCATTTATATCCACCTTTCCTCTCCGTTTTGGGAGAAACCGATTCTATCCGTATCCTATGCGAAACCGCGTGAAAATTCAATGGTGCGTCGGGCAGGATTCGCCCGCGCCTCAAACGCTCGCCGTCGCTCGCGTTTGGGCTGGGCACCGGCTCATTGATTTTCCCTGCTGGGAAAATCAATTCCGCCGTTCGAATCCTTACTCAAAACAGCAGCAACATAAAAACCGGCTCGTGCCGGTTTTTATGTTGCTGTGCGTCGGGCAGGATTCGAACCTGCGTAGCCCAATGGGCGAAAGATTTACAGTCTTTTGCGATTGACCACTCCGCCACCGACGCAATTACTTTTTATCGCCGCCGTCCGCATCTTTGCGTTCGACGTCTTCTGTATTCTGCCCCGATATCTCCTTAAAATCAATGCTTGTGTTCGCGCGGTTCTCCTGCGGCTGGACCTTACGAAGGCCTTTCGCGATCGCGTTGTCGATGCGCAGGACGATGATCTTCACGCGCCGCAAAAACTTTAGCATGAATCCGCTGAACGCGGCGTCGATCTTTTCGGGAAGTTCGGAATGCGCCCAGCGCTCGAAGAGGTTCTTGGGAACCTCCCCTTCGCCCGCGGGCGCCTCCTCGATGCGCGGCAAAGCCCGCACCGTAAGATAAAGCACGGTGCCGAGGCAAAGCATCAATATTGTGGAGAAAATGAATTCTACCATTGGTATTTAGCTGTTTGAAGCTTGGAATTTGCCGTCCTCGGCCATTATACCTCCAGGCGGAAGAACTTGCTGACGGAAACGTTCTCGCCAACTTTGGCGATCACCTCGCCGATGACGTCCTTCACGGTCTTGGATTCGTCCTTCACATAGGGCTGTGCAAGAAGTTCCTCGACGGTCTCCGGCGCGGCGGCCGCAATATGCATTGCAAGGTCGTGCGCGAGCGCGCGGAACGGCTCCGAGCGAACGACGAAATCGGTCTCCGCACGGACATCCAAAAGGACACCGATGCGTTCGTTGTGCACGTACGACTCCACAAGGCCCGCGCCCGTCTCGCGACCGGCGCGCTTTTCAACCTTCGCCAATCCTTTCTCGCCGATGATCGCTTTTGCGCGCTCAAAATCGCCTTCCGCCTCAATGAGCGCCTTCCTGCAATCCATCACGCCCGCGCTCGTCGCCTCCCTCAGTTTTTGGACGTCCTCCGTAGTGACTTTTTTTAAGTCTGCCATGATTACGATTGTGATATGTTGGTTTCCTTCCGATTACTTCTGAGGCTTCAGCTCCCCCGCAACCGCCGCCATCTTTGCGGCCGCTTCCTCGGAAGCCTGCTTTGCCGCGGCAGCCACCGCCGCGCGCGCCTTCATTCCCTCTTCCACTGCCGTCGCGATCTTGCCGAGGAACCACTCGATGCTCAGTTTCGCTTTATCGTTGCCCGGAACGAGGTAATCGATTGCATCGGGATTCGCATCCACGTTCGCAAGCGCCACCACCGGGATTTTTTTGACGATCGCTTCGCGCACCGCGGTGTCGTGCATCACCGGATCGATGACCACCATGACATCCGGCTCGCGCGTCATCGCTTCAAGACCGCCGACGAGCTCCTTCAAGCGGTTCATCTCGCGCTCCATCTCCAAACGCTCTTTCTTGGTGTACTTGTCGAGCGCATGCGCCGCGAAATCGATGCGAAGCTTCTTCATATACTCGACGCGCTTCGAAATATTGCGGAAGTTGGTGACCGAACCACCTACCCAGCGTCCCGTCACGTACGGAAGGCCGAACTTCTCCGCCATGGCCATAATGGTCGCCTCCGCCGCCGGAATGGTTCCCACAAGAAGCACCATGCCGTTATTGCGAACCTTCTCTTTTACGAACGCCGACGCGGCCTCCATCGCCTCTTCCGTCTTCTGAAGATTGATGATCTCGATGCCGCCGCGGTTCGCGATGACGAACTGCTTCATTTTCGGATTCGTCTTGCTCTTTTTGCGGCCATAAAAAACACCCGCGTCCATCATTTCACGCGATGCCTCGGCCGGGTATCCCGACTGCTGCGCCTCCTGCTCGGTTTCCATCAATGGTTCGTCTGACATATGCAAGAGATTATAGCAGATGGGCGCCAATGGTCAAGCGGGACGCGGTATAACATAAAAAAAGGCACCTCCCGATAGGGATGGTGCCGCTGCAAAATGAGGACCGGGGCCGCGATCAACTGGCCACGGACGCCAATACCAATCCCGGGGCCGGAATGAAGGCATCCGCCGGAAAGAGCTCCGTGTCGCAGGCGCAATGACTGATCCGTAGCAGGAACTGGCACGTCTGCGGGTCGTAATGCACCCTCGTGACCATAATGACCTGTTCCCGCGAGATGACGATATCGACGCAGTTGGCATCCCAGAATGGCAGCATAACGCCCTCGTATACGATACGTTTTGCCGTTCCGTGAACGCGATGGGTACGCGACAATGCTTCCCTTCCCCGGGGTGCAACCTTGTCGTATACCCGGAACACCGGTCGCTTCCCCATAAGGCGGGCCGTTATGACGCCGGCGAGATATTGCGCGTCGCAATAGATCATGCCGGGGTCGGTCAGGTCGGACACCGAGAATCCCGGCGCGGAACAACACTCGGCAAAACGCCGCAGCAACATGGCGTGGTCCATTTCCCACGCATTTTCTTCGTTGGTCATAAAGCTCCTCCGATGCTTCGTGTTTTATACACCGATTTTCCGGAAAATAAAAGGGCCGGGGAACATGGTTCCACCGGCCGCATGATGTTTCAACGATCACTTCCGTCGACCTAGCCGTCCATCCGCATGATGCCATCCGTCCATGGCAGCTTCGTGATAAGGGGCAAACCCCAGATCATAAGCGGGATGGCCGCCAGGAGAAGGCCCGCAAGCGTCTCGCTGGGCGTTTCAGCGTTGAGTAGTGTGCCGAATGCCTTCGCGCAAGCATACGCGAGGACGCCGACCCCGGACATGAAGTACAGACCATCGCGTTCTGGCCTCACAAAAAAGCGGATCGCGACGATCGCAACGATCAAGCTGACAAAAAACAGATAGATAAGGACCACGGTATACTCCTTCCAGATTGGACTCTGGGAATCAGTATGCCACAGCAAAGGCCAACACGTCAAATAAAGACGCGGCGCTCAGCGCGAAAGGAAGAACACGACGAGCCCGAGCGCGCAGAACATCGCCGAGACGATCCATGCGCGCATCGTCACCTGCGACTCCGGCCAGCCGAGCGCCTCGAAGTGATGATGGATCGGCGTCGAACGGAATATCTTTTTGCCATGCCGCAATTTTTTCGAGATGAGCTGGATGATCACCGACACGGATTCGATGACCAGGATGATGGCAAAGAAAGGAAGAAGTAGGGTGGTGTTGGTGAGCATCGAGATCGTGCCGATCGTGACGCCGAGCGCCATCGAACCCGTGTCTCCCATGATGAACTTCGCGGGATAGATGTTGTTCCACAGAAACGCGAGAAGCGCGCCGATCACCACGCCGCCGAACGCGGCAAGATTGTAAAGATGCAGAACGAACGCCACCGTGGTGAGCGCAAAGAACGCAAAGAGCGATACGCCGCCCAATAAACCATCGAGGCCGTCGGTCTCGTTCGCGGAAAACGCGCTCGCGAAGATGATGAAGATGAATACGGGGATGTACCACCACCCGATCACCACGTTGCCGACGAACGGTATCGCGAGCGTGTTCCACCCGAGACGGAAGAAGAACCACCACGCGCCGATCGCGGCGGCGATCAGATAAAGGAACGATTTGTGCCGCACCTGAAGTCCCCCGCCCTTGGCGCCGCCGATGCGCAGCACGCCGAGCCAGTCGTCGAGCAGGCCGAGGAGTGCCGAGATGAGCATTGCGGCGAGCGGCAGATAGGTCTCGCCGCGATCGATGAAATTGAAATAGTGCCACATGCCGTCGAAGGCATGATTCAGGATGTCGAATATCACGGCAAGGCCGAGCACGGTGGACCAGATGATGATGCCCGCGCCGGTCAATATCCCCTCCTTGTTCTTATGCAGGCTCTGGAATACGGGCGTATCCGTGCCGGTCCGCAGCTGTTTGCCGAAACGATATTTTTTGAGCAGTTTGACCCAGAGCGGGGTAAGGGCCATTGCCACTATGAATGCCACGGCGGTAAGCACGGTGACCCTGATGGCCTGAGGAACGATGGGATGAAGCGTCGAGATCTGGCTGAAGAGTTCTATATGCACGGGAGTGATGGAGTGATGTGGTTAATGATAATTCATTGTAAACCAATTGAGGAGCATTGTGGTATCCCCAAAACGCTGGGCCGTATCCGCCGCACCGAGCACGATGATCAAAACGGGTTTGCCGTTGACACGGAAAAGGGAAAGCAGATTGTCGCCCGCCTGCGGGATGTAACCCGTCTTCCCGCCGATGAAGTCGGCATCGCCGGCAAACGTGTTGATGCTCTTCACGTCCACCTTCGTTCTGCTCTGCAATTCCGTGATCTTTGTCTCCGGCGTGTCGGTATAGGACAGTACCGCCGGATAGTCCGAATAGACGTGCGACGCAAGCGAGGCAAGGTCGTGCGCGGTCGATTCGTTCGCCGCCGAAAGTCCCGACGGATCGTCGAAGTAGGTGTCCGCCATTCCCCATTGCGCCGCGCGATCGTTCATTGCCGCCATGAATTGCGTGTGGCCGTAATAGTCGGCCAACGCCTCCGCGGCGACATTGCTCGACGGCATGAGCATCACATGCAGAAGATCGCCCACGGTATACGTGCCGTTCACCACAAGCGTCTTCTCGTCAGGGTCCACTGCGAACATCTGCGGCGTGACCGTGATGCGCGTGTCCATGCTCAGGTGATCGATGGCGACCGTCGCGGTCATAAGCTTGGTGAGCGACGCGGTCGGCCAGCGGGTATCCGTGTGTGCCACGGCGATATCGACGGCGTTCACGGGATCGGATACCAGCAAGGCTTCGCTGCTGAACGACGGCACCGCGGTGCGGGCCGTGCGGGTGAATGCCGAATGCGCGGTATCCTCCTCGCCGTAATAAGCCGCTTTTGCGGTGGTGCTTGCGCCGTTGCCGCTGCCCGCAGGGTCGGTGCTTGCAAGCGCGGTCCGCGAGGATGAGGCAACACTCCCCGCGGGAGGCATCAGAACGATATGGGGTGGATTGGTCCCTTCCTGCGCGGCGGATGCATCCGTCGAACCGGCCGGCGTCGCGGAAAGGCCCGCGTACCACACGCGCGCAACGATCGCCACCACAATGGCCGCGAATAAAAATATGAACTTTTGGGAGTTTTTATTTGATGACCCCATGAAATGCGGACTGTTTATTTTTCCACCGGCGCCTTTTCCACCTCTCCCGTCCCCGCTTCGAACACCTTCAGCATATCCCGGAACTTCACATAATCCGGCAGGGCCTCCTTTTCCTGCACGCCGAGATGCTTCATCAGGTCGAACGTCGGGCGGTACAGGAAGATCGAGGGGTGCTCGGGATCGGGAAACCGCTCGACAAGCCCGCGGATCGCCAGACTCCGCAAGATCACGCTCGAATTCACGCCGCGCAGATATTCGAGTTTGGCGCGGGAGATGGGACCGAGATACGAGACGATCGAAAGCGTCTCCACACTCGCCGGCGTGAGGTCCTCCGATATCTCCTCCTTCACGAACGCCTCGAGTATCTTGTTGAACGCGGGCTTGGTGGCAAGCTGGATCTTTTCGCGGTCGGAGATCAGCTGCAGTCCGCGCTCATCGTCCGCAAGCCTGGCCGAAAGCTCCGCGATCAGCGTATCAAGCTCTTCCCGCGCCTCGATGCCCAGGACGGACTGGATCTTCTTGTGGGTCAACGGCTCGCCGTGGATGAAAAGCAGCGCCTCCAGGGCCGCCAGTGGATTCGTGTTCGAAGCCTTTTTTTCCTCTTCCTCGTTCATCATTTTTTCTTCACCAGTATATCAGAAAATGCGTCGATCTGCTCAAGTAAAACAAGCTGTTCGCGGGCAAGGTGAAGCAGGGCGAGGAATACGACGATCGTCTCGCCGCGCGACTTGTCGCCGGAGAGATTCTTGAAATGCATGTCCCCTTCCTTCTGCACGCGCGCAAGCACTTCCGAGATCTTCTCCTCGAGCGTCACGATCCTTTCCTTGATCGTGTCCGTCTCCATCTCGTACGTCTTGATGTTCTCGAAAATGCCGTCGAGCGCCGCCGCAAGACCTTCAAGGGTCAGGTTCGCGCCGGGATAGAATATCGTCCCTTTGTTGACGAGATACGGACGGCTGTACGACCGATGGCTCTCGCGCCACAACTTGTTGAGCGCGCGGATCGCGGGTTTGAGGTCCTGATATATCTTGAGACGCGTCTCGAGGTCCTTAATATCCGCCTCCTCTTCCTCGGTAAGTTCGAGGCCCGGCAGAAGATATTTCGACTTGAGGAAGATGAGCCGGCTCGCCACCGCCACAAAATCGGCAAGCAGGTGGAGATCGGCGCGGAACGGCCGGTCGACCTTCTCGCCATCGGCGACGCCGATCGCGCTCTTCAGGTCGTCGAGATAATGCAAAAAACCATCGGTCACCTTTGCAAGGCTCACCGAGTTGATGTCCATCTTCTCCGCCTCGATCAGCTCGAGCAGTTTGTCGAGCGGTCCCTTGAACTCGCCTATCTGAAATTCATATGTCCGCGTTTCGGAGGAAGGTTCCATTTATCTTCCTATAATAAAAGAAATGTTTGCGACAAGCAATCGAAGTCGGCTATACTATAGGCATGTCACAGGCCCTCTACCGCAAATATCGCCCCAAAAAGCTCGAGGACGTGCTCGGCCAGGACACGAACGTCGAGATACTCCAGAATGCCGCAAAATCGGGCCATCTGGGCCAGGCTTACATTTTCTACGGCGCGCGCGGCACCGGCAAGACGACGACGGCGCGTCTGATCGCCAAGCTTCTCAACTGCGAGAAGCGCCGCAGCGATCCCGCGTTCGCCTCGCTCGGCGAACCGTGCAACGAATGCCGCGAGTGCCTCGCCGTCGACGCGCAGAACTCGCTCGACGTCGTCGAGATCGACGCCGCATCGAACCGCGGCATCGACGAGATCCGCAACCTTAAAGACAGCATCAAGACGTCGCCCGCAAGCGGTGCGTACAAGGTCTACATAATAGACGAGGCGCACATGCTCACCGGCGCGGCGTTCAACGCACTTTTGAAGACCCTTGAGGAACCCCCGAAGCACGCGGTCATCATCATGGCGACCACCGAGTTCGAGAAACTGCCGCCCACGATCACCTCACGCGCCCAACGCTTCGTGTTCAGAAAGCAGACGAAGGCCGTCATTATGGAGAAGCTCACGACCATCGCAAAAGCGGAAAAGATCGTGATCGATCCCGCAGCACTCGAGCTCATTGCCGCCGCCGCCGAAGGAAGTTTCCGCGACGCCGAGGCGCTCCTCGAACAGATCTCTTCCGTTGATACGGGCCCGAAGGGAATCACGCTCGACGACGCGGAGCGCATCACCGGCCGCACCGGCCTGCGCAAAGTGCACGCGCTCGCGGCGCTCATGCTTGCAAAGGACCTTAAGGGCGCGCTCGCGAACCTCTCGGAGTTGAACGACGAAGGGCACAACCTCGTGCAATTTACCAAGGACCTCATCCATTACCTCCGCAAGACGCTTTCGCTGTCGGTGAACCCCGCGCTCGAGGCAACGTTCGAAAAAGACCTCACGCACGACGAGATCGCGGCCGTCAAAAAACTGGCGAGCGGCGCGGACACCGCGACGCTCGTGAAGATCATCAAAGCACTCATCCGCGCCTATGCGGAGATGCGCTATTCCCCTTTCGCCATCGTGCCGCTCGAGGTCATGCTCGTCGAGCAGCTCTCGGCATAAAAAAAGACACCCCTGCTTTTTTATTTCCTCTTCGCTACTCCCGGCCGTTTTGTAAACTTCTTTGCGGGAGCATCCCGCTTCACAAACTTCCGCGGCGCGGTGACATTGGCGGGAACCGGGAACGACGGCTCGCTTTCGGCGGGCGAAGGGACGAAGCTTGCCGGCGCAACGCGCGGCGACATCGACTCGATTATGCGCAACATCGTGTCGATCTTGGTATTCATGGCGCCGATCTGGCGTTCGAGGTCGGCAATGCTCTTACCTCCGGCGGGCGGCGCATACGAAGGCCGTGCCGAAAAATCGCGCGAAGGGAATTTTCCGCCACTCGTCTTTGCATCATGCGGCGCGCCGAAGCACTCGACGCAATATACAGGACGGCCGCTCTCCGGGCGGAACGGGACCTCGCAACGCTTGCCGCACGTGCTGCAGACGGCATCGTATTTCCTGACGGGAGCCTTATGCTGAAAATCGCCGCCGCTATAGCCGAACTTCGGCCTCGGCGCG
>JARLIC010000049.1 GCA_031291905.1 Minisyncoccota bacterium | reverse complement strand
GCACCACAAATAGCTGTTGACGCGTGGCACAGCAGTGGGTAGCAATGTGTGGAAAGAAAGTGGGTCAGCGGGTATTTATAGGCCCTTGGGCAGCTCGACCAGTCCGTACTGTTCCATCGCCGTCTTTATCTCCTTCTCATGCTCACTACGGGGGTTATTCGGGTAGAAGGATACTCGGAGAGACGGATGATCTTCTCGGAAGCCTTGGCACGTTCGATGCCGAACATCTTCTCGAGACGTTTCTGCTCTTCCGGGGTCGCCTTCTTCAGCAGCTCCTCGCGTTCGTTCTCCTTCTGCTGCTCGAATTCCAGCACCCCCAGGAGCTCCTTATGCAGCCGGTTTCGCAGCTCTTCCACCAGCTTGATGGCCTCGGGCTCAGACAGCCGCCCGGACTCCTTCTTCTTCGGCGACACCGACGTCGTCGGCTTTTTCTTGCCTACAAATCCATTGCAAGCTTGTACCTCGCTTGACAGAGGAAGAAACGGCCTTGGCGTTCATGACGCCCGCGTTGGACTGCTCCTGGAGCGACCTCTGCTGCCCGGAGCCGTTGCTCCTTCTCTCTTTCTTCACCATGAGCGAACTCTGGGTGGGACGGACCATCGTGGACTTGCTCGCCGCGTCGGCCGACATCCCAAGCTCCTGCAGTGTCTTCGGCTACAGAGATGCTTGCCCCCACGATCATACATCGATCTTGCCCTTGCGCTTCATTCGCTCGAAGACATCGAGGACCTTGGTCTTCTGCAGGTCGACCTCCTTGCGAAGCTTCTGACGAGTGTCGAGCAGGGCGGCTTTCTCCATGCGGATCCTCTCAGCCCTCTCGTTGTCGTTTTCGATACGTTCCAGAATCTTCTCCCGCTGGTAATCGTTGATCTTTGAGATTCGTTTGACTGTCTCCTGGCGGTCGGTGCGCTTGATGACGTTGTAGCTGTACTTCTTCTTGCGTTCCTTCTCGGCGCGGGCCTGGGTGCTGTGGACCATCTCGTCGGTCTGCTGCATCTTCGTCCGGATCTCGTTCTTCCTGCTCTCCTCGGCCGCCAGCATCTGATCACGGACACGCTGCCGGTACTGGTCGCGCTCGATCTCACGCCGCCTCTTCTCCTCTATCTCGCGCTTCTCTCGATCTGCCCGCTCCGCGTTCCTCGCCGCCTCCTCCCGCTGCCGTTCCAGGTACTCCTTCCTCTTCTGATCCTCGATCTTGTTGTTCTCCTCCTAGGCAAAGGTGAGTCCGAGAGACAAGACCTGGACCCGTTTGAGTTCCTCTGCCTTTTCCTTGGCCCGGAACTGAGCCTCGCGGTTGCGCTGCTCCCGGGCTTCCTCGAATCTCCTCCGCTTCTCCTCCGCCGACATCTCCTTATCTCTGAAAGCCTACTCCCATTATTCCTTATCCAGACTCACCCTTCTCTGCTCCTCCAATATCTCCTCCATCTTCTGTTTCGTCTGTGCAAGCTTCCCCTCGGTCTCACGCCGCTTCATCTCGGCCTCGTGGGCCCGTTCCCGCTGCTTCTCCTCCATGAGCATCCGACGTTCGAGGTCGCGTTGTTCCATCTCGGCCTTCCGCTGCTCCACCGCTCGTTGCTGTTCTTTCAGGATCTGCTCAGTCTGCTGCTTGAACTCCTCCTGCTTCCGCTTCTGCTCCTCCTCCCGCTCGCGGATCTCCTTCTGTCGCTGCTTCTCCCGTTTCTTCTCCTCCTCAGACTTCTGCTGCTCCTTCTCATATATTTCGCGCTGCTTCTGCTTCTGGCGCTCGGCCTCCTCGTCAGTGCGCAACTTCTGCTCGTACTCCTTCTTCCGCTTGATCTCCTCCTGTTCTTTCTGCTTTTTGGCCATCTCACGCAGCCGCTGCTCCTCACGCTCCTTCTGGACTCGCATCTTCTCGTCGTTCTGCTGCCGAATCGACTGCATCTTGAGCTCGTAGTCCATCATCTGCTGTATCTCCTGCTGCTGCTTTAGCTTTATCTTCTCCAGCTGTTTGCGCTCGCGGTCGAGCATCGCCGAGTCCGTGACCACGACAGCTGCCTTGCTTTGCGATCCCTTGTCCGAGCCCACGCTTTTCCCCCGCGTCCCGATGCTCGCCTGCTGGATGCTGCGCATGGGCACCCACATGCCCTTTTTCTCGTCCTCGATGATCTGGTTACGTTCCTACACTCGGGGGTGAGAAATGGAGGACACCTCGATGGCGACCCGCAGCTTTTCTTGCCGCTTCTCCTCGTAGTGCTCATAGCGCATACGGAGGAGCTCCTTGTCGACGTTCGTTTCGTCCAGGGTATCTCGGAACTCCTCGAGGGTCAGACGGATCAGCTCGGAAGGGTCGATGCCCTGTCGCTTGCAGGCATCCAGCGAACGTGGGGAGTTAAGATAGGGCGGCTTGCGCTTGCGGTCGTTGAAGTTTTCTAGGGAGATGGTCTAGGAGGTGAACAGTTTCGGATGATACGTTGGTCGACATTTGAAAATAAAATTAATAGCAATAAGATTCAGAGCCAGCGATATCGGCGCATGCGGAACTATTGTTATGCAAAACTTACTGTGCGACTACAGCTGCACATTGCATTTGCTGTATAGGAGCACAGGCGGATATGAAATAGATATGCTATAAGTGTACAACAAAATTGGGTGACTAAGGATAAGTGTTTAAATATGGCGATAGATATAGGTACAAATAGTAACTAGAATCATTAATGGTCAGCAATATTTTATTGTGAGAATACGTATGTATATTGCTTCAAGGGAATAGGCGAGCCATTTCTAATTAGAAGAAGAAGCTCTTCGATAATGCTAAGTGGAGACAGCTTTTCCGCACCCGCAGAAGCCGACTTCAGCGGTTCTCAGTCCGAAGGGAAGTGCGAGGCCGGTCGTCAGTCTCTCAGTGGGAGCGTAGAGTACTTCGGCTATGATACTCTACGCGCCCTACGATGTCGCAGGCCACGAGCAAAACCACCAGATGGAGACGTTGCCGACCAACTCCACGCTCCCTCTTCCCCAGCCGTACGCTCAGCAGGCGGACACAAGGGGCTCGCGCGAACAGGAGCCGCCCCTCGACCCGGAAGAGAACAAGTCAGAGCCAAAGCCGAGACCGAGACGGAACCTCGGCCCCATGAGCCTCCCCGCGGCGATGAAGAATGCGCAAAAACTTGTTCACAACACGCTCATACTAATACTAAATGCTGACCCCGAAAGTCTCATGCCGAATCTCAGGCCCGTGCAGGCCCAGATGCAGAACGAGGGGAAGATAGCCAGACTACGCCACATCGTGGAAGGGATCTATAAAGGGACGCGAAAAACCGAAACACTTAAGGAAATCTATAAGGACGAAGAGCTGCGGCCGTACCTGAAGCGTATCTGCCAGCTCGAGGGGGAGAACGTGAGGAATCGGCTTCATTACCACATTCCGATTAAGAACATGGGGCTCTATGAAGAGGCGCTGAACAGGCTGGCGAACGCGTAATCTATGGGGAACGAGTGCACAATAGCGCGTGGATCCGTCACATTATAGTACAATTGAATTTACCAACTTGATACTAATTCCACATCTTAATGTTCGCGTCATTGTGTCCACGCTAAAACGGGAGACTGG
>JARLIC010000048.1 GCA_031291905.1 Minisyncoccota bacterium | reverse complement strand
GAAGCTCGCGTTGGCCTCGGGTTTATATCTTTTATTTATTCAGAGCAACAATGATTAAACAGCCGATAAGAGTGCTCGTTAGGACGCGGCCGACCTCCAACTTCGCCTTCAAGAATTTCGAGGTCGACACCGCCGCCAACGTACAACCCTCGAGTAACACCGACTCTTAGGCAATCGCGATCCGCATCCCCAAGTCCGCAGAGAAGGGCATCATCAACAACCAGCAGGACAGCTGGAAGTACAAGTTCGACAAACTTCTGCACAACGCCAGCCAGGAGGACGTCTTCGATTATTGTGCGAGGGAGATCATCAGCTCCGTCATCGAGGGCTACAACGCCACCCTCATGTGCTACGGCCAGACGGGCGCCGGCAAAACTTTCACGATGGTTGGCAGTTCCCAGAACTTCAAATACAGAGGACTTATTCCGCGGTCGATCAGCCAGCTGTTCCAGGAGGTGGGGTCGCGGTTCGACCAGGCGATCACGGTGCGGGTTTCCTACGTGGAAATCTACAACGAACTCGTAAGTCGCCCGTAACCGTTACCGCCGTCTAGATGTTCGACCTCCTCTCCTCCGTTCCTACACAGGAGCAGACCGGATCGGACATCACCATCCTCGACGACGCCAAGGGTTTTTTGTTGCAGATATAACACCTGGATAGGCGGCATCTACGTCAAGGGCCTGTCGACCCACATCTGCACCAACGAGGAGGAAGCTCTCAACTATCTGTTCGAGGGGGAGACGAACCGGACCATATCGGAGCACCAGCTGAACAAGACCTCTTCGCGGTCCCACTGCATCTTCACTCTCTATGTGGAGAGCAAGTCGCGGGTGGAGTCGAGCGAAAAGATAGTGTCGTCGAAGCTGCACCTGGTGGACCTGGCCGGGTCCGAGCGCACCAAGAAGACTGGCTCTGAGGGCATCACTCTCAAGGAGGCCAACTACATTAACAAGTCGCTGTCCTTCCTCGAGATGGTTGTGATAGCCTCGTGCGACAAGACCCGCGAGTTCATTCCCTACCGCCAGAGCAAGCTGACTAACCTGCTGAAGGACTCAATCGGCGGCAACTCGCGCACCGTGGTCATCATCAACATCTGGCCCGAGCCTGCCCACATAGAGGAGTCAATCTCGACCCTGAAGTTCGGCACTAGATTGATGAAGGTGACGAATGAGGCCGTCATCAACGTGCATCTGGACCCGCAGCAGCTCATCAAGAAATACGAGAAGGAGATCAGAGAACTGAAGCAGGAACTGGCCATGCACGACACGTTGGCAAACCGCGGGCGCATCACCTACGATTCCTACACGCCCGAGCAGCAGTACGAGATCCAGAAGGTAATTTCGCGCCGCGACTCGTAGACCGCGGAGAAGTACATCAAGGGCGAGATTGAGGACATCGACGAAATAACATCGCTGCGACAGGTCCGGGAGCTGTTCCTGCAGTTCAGACAGATGTACAGGAAGCTCGAGAAGCGGGTGCAGGAGACCGCCACCGCCCAGAAGAAGGAGGAGCCTGGTCCTGAGGCCAAGGCCGCTGATGTTTCCAAGTCGAAGGACGAGTCGGAAAGCAAGGGCGTGGGAGAGAACGAGGAGACGGCGGCGGGATTTGGACTGGGGAAGGCGCCGAAGGAGGCGCGGCCGAAGCAGCCGGTCGACGTGGGAAAGGGCAAGAAGGGCGAAGAAGAGGAAGCTGATGAAGAGGCTAAGGAAGTCCCATTGGACGAGGGTGAGGAGAAGAAGGAGGGCGAAGAGGAGATGCCCGGCTCCGAGATCAAGACCAAGAAGGAGAAGAAGGTCGAGGTTCTCGATCGACAGACTGCCTTCATACAGTATAAGAAGGTGGATGGCAAGGCGACCGAGGAGGGAATACTGTCGAACCGGAAGGACCTCAAGGAGAAGACCACCAAGATGAAGGCCCTCGAGCACGAAATCAACAACCGGAAGAAGGAGATCGACAGGCTCAAGGAGCAGCTCGATAAGAAGAGAGAACAACAGAAGGCGGAGAACGAGGCGGCGAGCGACGTGATTGACGAAGAAGAGTTCGCGCTGATCAAGGAGCTGAAGGACCACAAGAAGGTTTATAAGCAGAACTACGACGAGTACCACGCCCTTCGTAGCGACGTTCTCATCATTAAACAGAACATCGACAAGCTGAAGCAGCAACTGATATTGAGCTTCGACGATTGGTACGACAAGACGTACGGACCGTACCTGAACAGCATGTCCAGTCAGGGCACCGCCCAGCAGCTGCATCTCGTTGTACTGACTTCCATGTGCGAGCTGGGTAGGAGGGCGAGCCGAAGGAATACGACCAGAAGATCGAGGAGGAGGCGGATCCCGAGGCGCTGGCCTATATAAGGGCGAAACAGAAGGTGGACACGACGCACAAGGCCAGACGCATCGAGCGGATGAAGCGCACCCTAAAATAACAATCTCTCGCGTACTGCACTTATCCCCCTTCTACGGACTATCACACTGCCTATTGCACGCTGGGCCTGTGCATGCGCGGGGTTTTGGGGTTTTGGGGTTTTGGGGTTTTGG
>JARLIC010000047.1 GCA_031291905.1 Minisyncoccota bacterium | reverse complement strand
TTCTCCAGGATATAGGCGACCTTGCGGCCTTCCATGTTATAAACGAAATTATTCTCGAAATAACCGAGTCGCCTGTCCCCCATGTCGCGGACATGGTTCCCCTCGATCCATCCGATCTTCTCGCCGTTGTTCCATATCTTGTTCTCGAATATCTTGACCATGGATTCAGTATAGCAAAAAGGGCATATTTGAAAATAGAGTCGCAAGATACTAACAAAATAACGGATTTGTTTTGCCCTTGAGGGGAATGTCGGAGCGGCGAAGGCCGCGAGACCTTAGGCGGCCGGCCAGCAGGCCGGAACGCCGTCCCCGAAAGGGCAAAACAAATCCGTTATTTTGCGAGGATCTTGCGCAGATATTCCCCCGTAACACTCCCCGCTTTGCGCGCCACCTCTTCCGGCGTGCCGGTCGCAATGACCTTGCCGCCGCGTGCGCCGCCCTCGGGACCGAGATCAATGATCCAGTCCGCGCTCTTGATGACGTCGAGGTTGTGCTCGATGACGACAATGGTATTTCCCCTGTCGACGAGCCTTTGTAAAACCTTGAGAAGCTGGTCGACGTCGGCGAAATGAAGGCCGGTCGTCGGCTCGTCAAGGAGGTACAGCGTGCGACGAGTGTCGCGTTTGCCGAGTTCGGCGGAAAGCTTGATGCGCTGAGCCTCGCCGCCGGAAAGCGTTGTCGCCGACTGTCCGAGTTCGAGATAGCCCAGACCGACCTCTTCCAATATGGTGAGTTTATCCATCAGCCACGGAATATCGTCGAAGAACTCCACCGATTCCTCGATCGTCATCTGAAGTATGTCGAAAATGTTCTTGCCTTTATATTCCACGGCGAGCGTCTCGCGGTCGAAGCGTTTTCCCTTGCACACATCGCACGTCACGTACACCGTCGGCAGGAAGTGCATTTCGATCGCGATCGTGCCGTGGCCCTCGCAGTTCTCGCAGCGTCCGCCCGGAACATTGAAGCTGAACCGGCCGGCCTTGTAGCCGCGCACGCGCGCATCCTCCGTGGAGGCGAACAGATCGCGGATATGCGTCCATGCGCCGACGTAGGTCGCCGGATTCGAGCGTGGCGTGCGGCCGATCGCCGACTGGTCGATATTGATGATGCGGGTTATGTATTCCATACCGAGGATGGACTTATAGCCGCCCGCCTTATAACTCGCATGATTGAGTTTATCGGCGATAGCTTTGTAAAGCACGTCGTATACCAGCGACGATTTGCCGCTGCCGGAAACGCCCGTGATCGCGGTGAAGCGCCGCAAAGGAATATCGACGTCGACGTCTTTCAGATTGTTCGCATGCGCACCGCGGATCTTCAGGAATTCCTGCGAACCGTTCCCGCCGCTCTTGCTCCCCTTCGCCGCAGGGAGCACCACTTTGCGCCGGGTCTCGGGCACTTCGATGAACTTCTTCCCGCGCAGATATTGCAGCGTCGGCGAATCCTGCGTCATGTCCTTGAATATTGCCGGGACCGCGCCCTGCGCCACCACATTGCCGCCGTGCACTCCCGCGCCCGGACCGATATCGACGAGATAATCCGCCGCGCGGATCGTGTCCTCATCGTGTTCCACCACGATGATCGTATTGCCGAGGTCGCGAAGATCGTGGAGCGTCTTGATGAGCTTGTCGTTGTCGCGCTGATGCAGGCCGATCGTCGGCTCGTCCAGAATATAAAGCGTGCCGACCAGGCGCGAGCCTATCTGCGATGCGAGCCGGATGCGCTGGGCCTCGCCGCCCGACAGGGTCCCCGCCCTTCGATCGAGCGTGAGATATTCGAGGCCGACATCCATCATGAACTTCAGCCGGTTCTTGATCTCGCGAAGCGGCGCCTCCGCGACCTCGTTGAGCGATGCCGACTTGAACTTCAGTTTGCCGAAGAACGCATACGCATCCTCGATGGAAAGCGCGGTGACGGTGTGAATGCTCTTGTCGTCGATAAGTACGTTCAGGCTTTCGGTACGCAGGCGCTTTCCTTCGCACACCGGGCAGATCTCTTCCGACCAGATATCCTTCGTTCCCAGGCCGTGGCACTCGGGACATGCGCCGTACGGGCTGTTGAACGAGAACAGGCGCGGTTCTATCTCGGGGAACGAAAATCCGTCGTGCGGACACGTGAATTTCGCGGACAAAGAGACCTCCTTGTCGGTGATGAGCGTGACCACCGCATTGCCGTACTTCAATCCGGATTCGATCGCCTCCGCAAGGCGAAGACGATTTTCCTTTTCCTTGAAATTCATTCCCGAAGGCAAACGATCGACGACGAGGTCGATGTCGTGTACTTTATAACGGCTCAGCTCGACGCGATCGCGCAACGAATGATACTTGCCGTCGATGCGCACTTCGGAAAATCCGGCATTCAGAAAATCGTACAGCATCTGGTAATATTCCCCTTTTCTCCCGCGCACCACCGGTGCGAGGATCACAAAATTCTTCTTGTCCTTGTTCGTATCCGAAATGTCGATCGCCACGTCCACGATCTCTTCATTCGTCAATTTCTTGATCTCACGTCCGCACGTCGGACAATACGGCTTGCCGGCGCGCGCAAAAAGTACGCGGAGATAATCGTAGATCTCCGTGATGGTCGCCACGGTCGAACGCGGATTGCTCGAATGGCTCTTTTGATCGATCGAAATGGCGGGCGAAAGGCCTTCGATGTCGTCCACGTCGGGCTTATCGAGGCGGCCCAAAAATTGCCGCGCGTAGGCGGACAACGATTCTATATAACGGCGCTGCCCCTCGGCAAAGATCGTATCGAATGCGAGCGACGATTTGCCGCTGCCCGAAAGCCCGGTAAAGACGACCATCTTGTCGCGCGGGATCTCAAGGTCGATATTCTTGAGATTGTGCTCGCGGGCGCCCTTGATGATTATTTTGTCGTGTCTCATGTTTTCTTAATGGCCGTTTTTTTCTTCGGTATTCCCGCATCCTTCCCCGCGTCCTTCGTCACCTTCTCCGCCGATGCCGCTCTCTTGCTCAGTTCGCGTATCTCGTCGCGCAATATCCCCGCTATTTCGAAATTCAGTTCCTTCGCGGCCTCGCGCATATCACGCTGCTTTTCGGCGATCAGTTTCTGCAGCGCCGTCTTCGAACGCGGTATCGGCGCCGTTTCCAGCTTCAGGATCTCGTCGATGTCGGGCAGGATACTCGATATCCTGCGCACGATCGTGCGCGGCGTGATATGGTTCTTTTCGTTGTACGCAACCTGGATGATGCGGCGGCGATCGGTCTCTTTGATCGCGCGTTCGATGGAGCCCGTAATAGTGTCCGCATACATCAGCACCTCCCCTTCCACGTTGCGCGCCGCACGGCCGATCGTCTGGATAAGCGAGACCTCGCTGCGCAAAAATCCTTCCTTGTCGGCGTCCAGAATGGCCACCAACGAGACCTCGGGAAGGTCCAACCCCTCACGGAGCAGGTTCACGCCGACGAGCACCTCGATCTTTCCGCGCCGAAGATCGGTGAGGATCTTGATGCGATCCATCGTCTTCACGTCGCTATGCAGATAATTGACCTTGATCTTCTTTTCCTCGAGATACGCGCTCAGATCCTCCGCCATGCGCTTGGTAAGTGTGGTCACGAGCACGCGCTCCTTCCTGGCGACGCGCTCCTGGATGCGCGGAATGAGGTCCTCCACTTGTCCGCGCGCGGGAAGCACGGTGATCTTCGGGTCGACAAGGCCCGTCGGGCGGATGATCTGTTCCACGATCTTCCCGTGCGGCGGTTCGCTCCTCTCCACTTCGTACGGCCCCGGCGTGGCGGAAGTGTAGATCACCTGCCCTATGCGCTCCACGAACTCCGAGAAACGGAGCGGACGGTTGTCGATCGCGGACGGCAGGCGGAACCCGTATTCCACAAGCGTCTTCTTGCGCGCCGCATCGCCATTGAACATTCCCTGCAACTGCGGCACGGTCATGTGTGATTCGTCGATGATGGTAAGGAAGTTCGGCGTGCCGTCGTCTTTATGGGGAAAATAGTCGAGGAGCGTTGCGGGCGGCTCACCTGCGGCACGTCCGGACAGGTGGCGCGAATAGTTCTCGATGCCGTGGCAGTAACCCACCTCCGCCATCATGGCAAGGTCGAACTTGGTGCGGCGTTCAATGCGCTCCGCTTCCAGAAACTTCTTCTCTTTGTTGAATTTCGCAAGTTGTTCCTTCAGTTCCTTTTTGATATCGACGAGGGCGCGTTCGCGCGATTCCGGCGCCGTAATGAAATGTTTTGCGGGCGCGAAAAGGATGTCCGGGATCGCGGGCGTCTTTCCCGGCTGGAATCCTTTCACCGGATCGATCTCGTAGATCGCGCGGATCACCCCGCCCGAGACCTCAAGGTTATAGATGATCTCGCGGTCCGCCGGCATGATCTCCCAATTCTCGCCGCGCAGACGGTACGTCGCGCGGGTAAGGTCCGCCGTCGTACGATTGAACTGCAATTCCACGAGCTTGCGCGAAAACTCGCGGCGCTCCACGCGGTCGCCCACCTTGAAACGCACGATGTTCTTTGCATATTCTTCCGGCGCGCCAAGGCCGTAAATGCACGACACCGATGCCACGACGATCACGTCGCGCCGCGTGAGTAACGCCATCGTCGCCGCATGGCGCAGCTTGTCGATCTCGTCATTTATCAGCGCCTCTTTGTCTATATAGGTATCGCTCGAGGGCATGTATGCTTCCGGCTGATAGTAGTCGTAGTATGAAACGAAATAATTCACCGATGCGTTGGGAAAAAGTTCGCGGAACTCGCTGCACAACTGTGCGGCGAGCGTCTTGTTGTGCGCGATCACCAGCGTGGGCATGTTGACCTCCTTGACGATGTTCGCCATCGTAAACGTCTTGCCCGAACCGGTCACACCGAGAAGGGTCTGATCCCGAAGTCCTTCGCGCAGACCCGAAACAAGCGATGCGATCGCCTTCGGTTGGTCCCCCGCGGGTCTGTTATCGGATACGATCTCGAAATGGTCCATGGTGATGTGCGGTGCGCATAATAAGCAAACGGCCCCTTGCCGGAGGGCTATAGGGGGTACTCGTTCGAACCGCAGGGACAGTGTAGCGAAAATTCCGCACGGAGTCAAAACAAACCCGTAAAAACGAAAGACCGTTTTCCGGCCTCACACCGGAAAACGGTCCTCCTTCTAACCAACGAAGTTAATTCTACCACACTTTTGGCGGGGTCAAAATGTGGATAACTTCCCCTGCCCCAGAACCTTCGTTAACGGACATTTCGCGTGGTCGTGCGGCCGCGCCGGACAGTATTTGCGGCCGTAATCGATCAGCAGGTAGGTCGCCTTGAACCAGTCCCTTTCGGGGATGATCGCCATCAGGTCCTTCTCGATCTTCTCCGGCGTCCTCTCTTTGGTGAGGCCCAGCAGCCTCGACAGGCGTATCACGTGCGTATCCACGGCGATCCCCTCCACCACGCCGTAGGCATTGCCGAGGATGACATTCGCCGACTTGCGCCCAACGCCCGGGATCGTGACCATTTCCGCCATCGTCTTCGGCAACCTACCGTGGAATTTTTCCTTCACGATCTTCGCGGCGGCCAGAATGTGCTTCGCCTTCGCACGAAAGAATCCCGTCTGCCGGATCGCCTGCTCGAACCCGTGCACGCCACGCGCGGTCCTGCCGGCCTTCACATAATCGTCGAGCGTGGGATATTTTTTGAAAAGCTCCGGCGTGATCTCGTTCACTTTCTTGTCCGTGCACTGCGCGGAAAGCTGGACCGCCACGAGCAATTCCCAGTGGTTCGAAAAGTTCAGTGCGATCTTCGGATGCGGGAAAAGTCCGCGAAGGGTCTTCGCGATCCTTTTCCAGCGGTCTTTATAATAAGGCAGGTCCCGTTCCGCGATCATCGCCGGCGTTTGATCATAGCGCCGCGGCCTCCTCGACGTCGGCGGTTTCCGGCGAACCGTCGCGGTATTTTATCAAAGTAAGCTGTCCCGGAGCGGCCTCCACCGCGTCGCACTTTTCGACGATGATGCCAATGCCCCTCCCGCTCGGCATCATGCCGCGGCCTTCGTTCTCCGGATCGGGAACCGGCTCGGGCGCGGCCACGAAGTTCCCTTCGTCGGTCACCACCACCCTCACCTCCTTCTCGCTCGCATAGATCTCCAGGTTCACTTTCTTGTCGCCGCCCTCTCCCTGCGACGCGGCGCGCCACCGCGCATCGTACGAATCGGGCGTCTCCCCGTCCATGTGCTGTATGCCGAGATTCCCGTGAATGACCGCGTTCGCCACCGCTTCGCGCGCGGCAAGGGCGACATCGTCGATCTTTTCCTCCGGCCAATTGAGCGCCGCGAGACTTTCCCTCACTTTCTCTTCCGCCTCGTCGACAGCCTCCAATCCGCTGTCCCATACAAAACCGCGCTCGAACGAACCGGCCTGCTCCGGTTCCGCTTGTTCCTGTTCCTGTCCTTGCTCAAGTTCGAATTCGGACGGATCAACGGAATCGTGATATTCAAAACTCATAAAATGGGTGGTGTGGTTATAAAGACGGAAGCTAATAGAAGAAAAGTATGGCCAGAAGCACCACAATGACGACCGCAAGCACGACGACAAGCACCTTCAGTTTCATACCACTATCATACCATATTCACCTTCCGATTCGCGCCCCTTCCTGCCGCAACAGGGCGATCTTCCTGGAGCGCCCCCACGCATAACCGCCCGCGGACTCCCCGCCCGGCGGGCCACCTCCTTATAAAAAATCGGCCGGGAAATAATTCCCGGCCGAAACGATCACTGAAACAGAATCAACTCTGGCCCTGGCGGACGACATCGACGGGAAGGAACCGCCTTGTGTCGTTGCTCACCGTCCCCGCTATCGTATAGCGAAGATGGGGAACAAGATCCGGAACCCGTTCCTTGATGACCGTATGCGCGGTATCAAGAAGGCTGGAAGCCCTCAGTCCGGCCATTTCCCGCCCCGGCCTCCCGAGACATTCCCGGAACGGGGTGGATGCCAGAAGCATCGCCCCGCCCGCAACATCGACCGTTCCTTTGTGAAAATTCTCAAGAACGATCTTTGCGGCGGTCTCCACCATGTCGGGAAAACGGGGATCGAACGGTCCGATGATGAACGCGCGTTTGTCGAGCCATTCGAGGCCGCGTCCCACCGCGATGATCGACTCGCAATGGTCGCACTCCTCCACGGTGCGACCCATGGACCGCACCTTTTGTATATGGCGGATGTTCCCGGCGATGATCGTCGCCAACAGGTCGTCCAGCACACAGGGCGGAACATCGGGATAGAACCCCTGAAGGCGTTTTTGCGCCTCGGGTTGTGAAAGGATTTCGAGCCCGGAAACGTCGAGCGTCGCCGAATCCTTCCTCCGTTGGAATATCATGGTCTCCGAATCCGTTTCGAGACAGACCTCGATGGGATACAGATGCCGCTTCCCGTCGTCTTCCTTGAAGCGGCTCCAAAGTTCCTTGACCTGCGCCCTCGCGAGCGCCTCCGCTGCGGCATCATCGTACCGATGGGCCTTACAGCCGAGATGCACGTTCGATCTGGACCTGTGCCACGACACCAGTACGACGCACGGCCGGCCGTTCTTCCTTGCGTGGCCGTACCAATCCATGAAGCTGGTCTGGAAATGCGGCCAACGAAGATCGAATCGGGCGCCGCCGTTCTCCCATGATTGCAGGATGCCCGCGGGCATCTCGGTTGCCGACTCCATGCGGGTGCGGCCGTCCATGCACTCCCACACGCCTATCTGCGTGGGATAGTGCTCACGGATCTTCCCCCTCACCGGTTTGTTCACGACATACAGGACCGAATATCTCCGGTTCTGCCCAAGTAACAGGTTCAAGATATCCACCTATTATTCCTCGCCTTCTTGAAGTTGATTCAATTTGATGCTGACCACACTATACTCTTTTATGCAAAATCAGTCAATCAGATACAGTCCGTCAAAGTCGGCAAAGTACGCATCCACGGGGATCGCGGGGGCTTCCTTCTTCACGAAGTCGCGGGCCGCGCGGAGCTGGCTCTCGTAATATGCGCGCTCCTTTTCGGGATCCTCGAAGCTCTTCGAGCCGCCGTACGCACCACAGTCGCGATGCAGCATGAGGATCACGCGCTTCGTCCCATGAAGGCGCACCGAGGTCTTCACCTGGCCGATGACGAAATCACGATCGGCTCCCGCTTCGCCCGCAAGCGCTTTCGCGCCGCCCGCGACCTTCACCAGGTCGATGTTCTTGAATCCCTGCTTCTTCCCGAATGCCTTCAATAATTTATAAAAACGGTCGTCGTAGCACCACACGACGCACGCGTCGGCGGTATAATGCTCGCTTTGCGATTTGAACTTCACCGCGGGATCGGTCAATGTTGCCATATTATTTTTATAAATTAATTACACAACTTCCTCCTCGATGAGCATCTTCGCCTGATTATCGGCGCCGATCTCCAAAAAACCGGAACGCGCCTGGATGTAGTGATCCTCCCCGTTCGCATCGGCGATCGTGATCACGCCCTTCCCGAGGATCGAGATGAGCGGCTCGTGATGGTCGAGGAACGTGATCTCACCGGAACGCGTATTGCAATTCACCGACTTCGCGTCGCCCCGGAAAAGCACTTTTTGCAATGAGTAGACGCCGAGTTTCATTCTCAAAATTATTTTGCCGCGTTTGCCGTACCGACCTCGTCGATGCCGCCCTTCATATAGAACGCCTCCTCCGGCTGGTCGTCGTACTTGCCGTCGAGGATGTCGCGGAAGCTCTTGATGGTGTCCGCAAGCGGGACGTATTTGCCCGGAATGCTTGTGAACTGCTCGCCGACGAAAAACGGCTGGGAAAGGAAGCGTTGGATCTTGCGCGCGCGGTACACCGTCTGGCGATCAATGTCGGAAAGCTCCTCAATGCCGAGAATGGAAATGATGTCCTGCAATTCCTTATAGCGCTGGAGCGTCTTCTGCACGTCGTTCGCAACCTTATAATGCTCCTCGCCGACGATCTTCGGATCGAGTGCGGTCGAGTTCGACGCCAGTGGATCGACGGCGGGATAGATGCCGATCTCGGTGAGCGCGCGGTTGAGCACGACCGTGGAATCCAAGTGACTGAACGTGGTCGCCGGCGCCGGGTCGGTGATGTCGTCCGCGGGGACGTAGATGGCCTGCACGGACGTGATGGAACCCTTCTGGGTCGACGTGATACGTTCCTGAAGCTCGGCCATTTCGGATGCGAGCGTCGGCTGATAACCCACCGCCGACGGCATGCGGCCGAGCAGCGTGGACACCTCGGAACCCGCCTGCGAATAGCGGAAGATGTTATCGATGAAGAGCAGCACGTTCTTTCCCTCCTCGTCGCGGAAGTGCTCCGCCATGGTGAGCGCCGAAAGCGCGACGCGTGCGCGTGCGCCCGGCACTTCGTTCATCTGACCGAACACGAGCGCGGTCTTCGCGATGACGCCCGAATCTTTCATCTCGCCGTAAAGGTCGTTTCCCTCGCGCGTGCGCTCGCCGACGCCGGCGAACACGGAATATCCGCCGCCCACCTCGGCGACGTTGCGCATGAGCTCCTGAAGCAGCACGGTCTTGCCGACGCCGGCGCCGCCGAACAATCCCACCTTGCCGCCCTTGATGAACGGGCAGATGAGGTCGATGACCTTGATGCCCGTCTCGAACACTTCCGTCTTCGTCGACTGCTCGGTGAACTTCGGCGCTTCGCGGTGGATCGGGGAATATTTCTTGAGAGGTTTGTTCGGCACCGTGAGCGGGTTGCCGAGCACGTCGAAGATGTTGCCGAGCGTCTCCTCGCCCACCGGGACCTCGATCATCTTGCCCGTATCCGTGACCGCCGCACCGCGGTTCAGGCCGTCGGTGGATGCCATGGAAATGGCGCGCACTTTGCCCGGCTCCAAGTGCTTCACGACCTCCGCCGTGATCACCCGCGAACCGGCTCCGCCGGTGGTGCCGAGTTTGATGTGCACCGCATTATAAATAGGCGGCATCGAATTCCCCTCCCCGAAGTCGATGTCGACGACCGGCCCGATGATCTGCGTTACTTTTCCTGTTTTCATAATACGACAATGATACCAAATCCTCGGAGCCTTCGCAACCGTTAATTTGCCTTGATCTTTACTCTTGAATTGTTAAAAAATCATTAAAAATACTTGACACTACGGAGTGGAGAGCTATTCTCAAAGCAGGGTCGGTTAGACCCTTTTGCCTTCGGGCCGACCCCGTCCTTGCGACGGGGGTTACTTTTTTAAAGAATACCTAAGAGAAATCGAAGTTTAAGTGATTCAAAATCATTTTTCGGCATGATCCTCGACCGATAATATAGTCGCCGGCCGTCCAATATGCGTCCCTGCGCGAGCATAGCAAAGCTCGTACCATGACTGTCAATAACAGTAAAATAATGCTTCCCGAATCGCGGCGTATGCGTGAGCGGAATACCAAAGAACGCACCGTTCTTGAACTTTTTTAGAACAATGACCGGACGAAGGAACACGGACTTATCGCCATCTTCTTCGCAACCGATATTCATCCCTAAATAACAAAACCAAATATCACGCTCTTTGTAAAATGGAACGCTAAAATTATTATTTAAAAATGTCTTTTTGATATTCCACCCATCAAAATCTTTTTCCATCCGTACAGTATACGGATCGAACATTAAAAAATGATTAAAAAGTATTTGACCTATGTAATCATTTTGATAAACTCAAAATAGTTCTCCACAATTTGGATCTTTCGCGCTGGAAATAATGGCCGAACAATCCTCGTGGTATGGGATAAAGCATCTTCCCCGTGGCAAGTAGGGTGATTCCGAAAGCCTGACGCCGACGGCTGAAACGCCGCCGTCTAAGCCAATGGGCAAATGCCTGAGGCAGGAGGAGGAAGAGTACGAGGCGCAACTCCTACAACCTAAAAAAATAATGGGGGTAGTACCACACCGCGCATAGCTCCGGGTAAGGCCCTAACCCAGTCATCCCGGTTGTTTCCAGCGTGAAAGACCTAAGATAAAAATATTCAATGCCCAATCCGGGATATTTTCGAAAACGTCGCGAGCGGCTCATAAGAGAATATCCGCACTGCCATTGGTGCGGGAAAAAATTGAATCTCTATCCCGATTACGGCACAATCGGGTTCAAGGTCATGCCCAATGATTACGCCACAATCGACCATCTTATCTCAAGGTTTATGGGTCCAAGAAAGAACATCGACATGCAAGCGCGGACCCTTGTGATCGCATGCCCACAATGCAACAACAAAGCGCTCGAATAATTCTTTTCCGCAGAGATTGTTCTTGAGGGGAATCACGGAAGCACGAAGGTGCCGAGTGTTTAGGCAAAAATTCAGCAGAATTTTATGCCGTCCCCGAAAGGATAATCTCTGCGGAAAAGAATTATTCGAGCGCTTGTGCGCCCGACGTGATCTCGATAATCTGCGCCGTAATGGCCGCTTGACGCGATTTATTATAGACCATTGTCAGTTCGCCGGAAAGTTCCGAGGCGTTGTCGGACGCGTTCTTCATCGCCACGCGCCGCGCGGAATGCTCGGAGGCGTTCGCCTCGAGGATGGCATGGTACAGGCGGATCTTCAGAAGCTTCGGCGCAAGCTCGTCCATCACCTCCTTCGGCGACGGCTCGATGATATATTCCTTGTCCTTCTCGTCGAGCAGGGTCTCCGCCTTCGCATAATCGGCGTAGCGCCCTGCGCGCGGGATCGTCTCCTCCACGGACTGCTTGATCGTCTCGTAGCTCACCGGAAGGAATTCGCGCACGACCGGATCCTGCCGCAACGCGGTCACGAAGGTCGTGAAGAACGCGACGACGTTGTCGAAATCCTCGCGCACATAGCCGTCGATCAGGAAGTCCGCGATCGGTTCGGCCTCGAGCAGATTGCTGAAATCGCCGACACGGTGGAACGACGCGACCACATTCGCCTTCCGCCGCTCGAGATAGGCCTTCGCCTTAAGCCCGATCGCAATGAACGAATAGCGCGGATCGAGGATATCGACGCGGTTCGCCTTCATATATTTCTCGAACTCGCGGATGACCGCGCCGTTGAAAGAGCCCGCAAGGCCCTTGTCGGACGTCATGAGCAGGAACGCCGTCCGCTTGATCGCACGCTTCCGGAAAAGCTCCGGCACGGGGACGTCCTTCAGCGAGGAAAGAATGCCGAGCAACTCGAGCGCGGCGTACGCGTACGGGCGCGAAGTGAGCGCGAGCTCCTGGCTGCGCCGCATCTTCGTGGCGGACACGAGCTCCATCGCCTTCGTGATCTGCCCGATATTCTGGACGCTCTTCATGCGCCGCTTGAGGCTCTGTCCGGATTCCATGTTACTTGGAAAGGAAGTGGGTTATCGCTTCTTTGAGTTTCGCCTCCACCTCGTCCTCGAATTTGCCCGTCTCGCGGATCGGTTTCAGGATATCCTCCTCGTGCAGCTTGCCGAGGTATTCGATGAGATCGTTCTGCGTCTTTATGATGTCCTCCACGGCGACCGGTTCGAAATAATTGTTGAGCACCGCGTAGAATATGCACACCTGCTTCTCGAACGGGATCGGATCCTGGTCGCTCTGCTTCAGGACCTCGTTGATCTTCTGGCCCTGCAGAATGCGCTTGCGCGTGGCATCATCGACGTCGGTCGCGAACTGCGCGAACGCCTGGAGTTCGCGGAATTGCGCGTGCGCAAGTTTGAGCTTGCCGGCGACCTTCTTCATGGCCTTCGTCTGCGCGGCGGAACCGACGCGCGACACGGAGATGCCGACGTTGAGCGCCGGGCGCTGGCCCTGGTTGAAGAGATCGCTCTCGAGATAGATCTGACCATCGGTGATGGAGATGATGTTCGTCGGAATGTAGGCCGTCACGTCACCGAGCTGCGTCTCGACGATCGGAAGCGCGGTCAAAGAACCCCCGCCCAACTCCTTCGAGAGTTTCGCGGAGCGCTCCAACAGACGGGAGTGCAGATAAAAGACATCGCCCGGATACGCTTCGCGGCCCGGCGGACGGCGGAGCAGGAGCGAGATCTGGCGGTACGCCCACGCGTGTTTCGAAAGATCGTCGTACACGATGAGTGCATCCATGCCTTTGTCGCGGAAATATTCGCCGATCGCGGTGCCCGCGTACGGCGCGAGGTACCACATTGCCGCCGGCGAGGACGCCGATGCGGAAACGATGATGCTGTACTTGAGCGCGTCGAACTTCTTCAGGGTCTCGGCGATCTTCACGATTTTGGATTCCTTCTGTCCGATCGCCACGTAGATGCAGATCGGCGTGCGGCGGCCGGTGTCGTTCTTCTGGTTCAAAATAGTGTCGAGCGCGACGGCGGTCTTGCCCGTCTGGCGGTCGCCAATAATGAGCTCGCGCTGTCCGCGGCCGATCGGGATCAGTGCGTCGATCGCTTTGATGCCCGTATGCACCGGCGTGTTCACGCCTTCGCGTTCCAGGATGCCGGGCGCGCGCGCCTCCAACGGATTGCGCTGGGGTTCCTTGCCGCCGCTCTTGCCGTCCTTGAAGATGGGGCCCTGACCGTCCTGCGGCGCACCGAGCGGATCGATGACACGACCGATAAGCTCGTCGCCGACGGCGATCGAAAGCACGTCGCCCGTGCGGCGCACCGTATCCCCCACCGCGATCGAAAGGAAATCGCCGAGCACCAAGGCGCCGATCGATTCTTCTTCAAGGTTGAGCGCGAGCGCCGGACGCTCGCCGCCGACCGTCTCGATTATCAAAACTTCCTGGCTTACGGCGTTGCGCAACCCGATGATCTTCACGATGCCGTCACCGACCTCGATGACGCGGCCGACCTCGGCCCATTCCGGTTTCTCTTTGTACCCCTCGATATCCCTTTTGAGTTTTTCGATTATTTCGTATGACATATGATTATGTGCGGCTTCCGAATGCGCCCGCCAATTTTTTCTTCAGCGAACCGTCGAACTGCAGCTCGTCGTCCAATATGATCCGTATTCCGGCGATGAGCTCCGGATCGACGCGTTCCTCCACTATATCGTCCGCCTTTATGAACTTTGCGACCGCATCCTTCTGCTTCGGCGAAAGTGCCCTCGCGGATTCGACGGTGACCTTGCGGACACCGCTCTTGCCGCGCGCGAAACGCGACGCGTCATCGAGGATCTTCCGAAGGTGCATCTCGTCGCCATTCCTTCTCACAAGCGCAAGAAAGTTCTCGGCGAACCGCGGCTCGTCCTTCACGCCGGCCTTGCCCGCATCGGCGAGCACCTCGACCAGCGCTTTTGCATAGATAGTTGCGGGATATTTCATGATCTTTGGCCTCTTCTCTTCTCTACTACTACTTCGCGCCCGCCTCCCTTACCGCCTTCGCGATCAGCGCATCGTCGATCGCATCGGGCGCAAGCTCGACCGTCCTCACGAGCGCCTGCTTCACGAGCGCCGCAGCCTCCTTTTCCATCGCGCGGCGCGATTCCTCTTCCTGGGTACGAAGACGCACCGCGGTCGCGCCGACCGCCTCGTCCTCTTTGCGCTTCGCTTCCGCAAGAAGCTTCTCTTCGAGCGTCTTTGCATCCGACTCCGTGCGCTTCAATATGCCCATGGCCTCGTGTTCGGCATCCTTTATCTTTCCTTTGCCGATGAGATCCACTTCGTGAAGCCGCTTCTCGGCCTCTTCGGCCTTCGCGAGACCGCCTTCGATCTTCGCGCGGCGGTCGTGCAGCAGTTTCAGCACCGGCTTGTACACAAAGATCCGCAGGACGATCAGCAATAACGCAAAATTGACCGCCTGACTGAGCAGGAGCTTCCAATCGATGCCTAATTGGCTTACGAGTTGTTCCATGTGATCTTTATAATGACCGACGGCGATCGCTGCACGACGCGACTACACGAACTTGACGATAAGCGCGATAACGAGCGCGTAGATCGCGACCGCTTCCGCGAATGCGATGGCGAGGATCGCCATGGTCTGCACCTTGGACGACGCCTCCGGATTCCTTCCGATGGCCTCCACCGACTTCGAACCGATCCAGCCGATCGCGAGTCCGGGACCGAGCGTACCGAATCCCATCACGAGCGCGGTGGCGAGAAGCCTCATTGTACTTGCATCCATATTGATAGAGTGATTGGTTGTAGTGTGGTTGTTCCGACCTTTTTCCTGCCTCGCGGCACTAGTGGCCCGCCTCCGCGGCTTCGTGGGGGGTGACCGCCAATGCGACGAACACAAGAGTGAGCATCCCGAAGATGAACGCCTGGATGAATCCGACGAACACTTCAAGGAACATGAACGGCAACGGGACGAGATAGGGTACGAGGAGCGCCATGATGGCCAAAAGCACCTCGCCCGCGAACACGTTGCCGAAAAGACGGAACGTGAACGAGATAATTCTAGCAAATTCCGACAAAAGCTCAAGTATGCCGACAAAGAATTTAATCGGGCTGCCGAAATTGAAGAATACCGAGACACGCTGCTTCAATCCGATCGCCGCCGCGCCGAAGACGTTCACGAGCGTGACCGCGATGAGCGCGAGCGCCAGCGTGAAATTGAGGTCGCTCGCCGGCGAACGCAGGAGCGGCACGCTCCCCTCGCCTTGGTGCACGATGATGGAGCTCACGCCCGGCACGAGCCCGAGCCAGTTCGAGAACAGTACGAAGAGGAAGATCGTGAGCACGATCGGAAGATATTTCTCCGATTCCTTGCGGCTGCCGAGCACGGAATCCATCAGGCCGAGCGCGCCCTCCAGCACCACCTCTGCGATGTTCTGTAGCATATCCGGGACCATTTTGAGCCTGTTCCGGAGCGTGATCGAGATCACGGTGAGCAGCACGAGCACGATGACCGCCAAAAGTTCGGCGTTCGTCACCGGAAAACCGCCGATATGGAAGATGTCTTCGGCACGCAACGAGATTTGCAACATACTGGGGAATTGTAACAAAAACGGCTCGATTTTGCCAGAGGATCCGCAAAACCCTCCCCGGAAGCGAAGCAAAGACGGAAATCCGAGAATGAGGAGATACCAAAATCGGTCAGCATACTTGCCAAGTCATCGAGGGAGCCAGTGATGGAAATGGTGCCGTTTGCATCGGTGCTCGTCGCAAGATCGAGGCCAAGACCAGAAAGATCAAAAGTTCCCAAAAATTCCTATGCTAGATTTTAACACTAAAAAGATAAATAAAGGCGACAATGATTACTATAACCGCTCCAAAAAAAACCCATGCGATCCACTGCTTTTGGGTATGCCCCCATTTTTGGAAAGCGGGGATAACACACCAGAAACCGAAGACTCCCGCAGCCATAAAGAGGAAAGTAATTCCCGGCCAAACATAGAATAAAATCGAGGGCTTACCGTTTCCAATAAACAAAAGAGAGAAAGTTCCAACGAGAAAATTTATCGAATAACCCAACACGACCAGTACCAAACCAATGAGAAAGTTTTTTGCCGTCCACCCTCTTTTTTTAATTTTTGTATTTTCTTCCATGGATTTATTTTAATTTATTCGTTAATTTTATTCTTATTCCCCTACCACCACCATTGTGGTCGAAGCGTTGGCGATAATACCCCTCGCATCGCTTGCTTCGATAGAGAGTGTGTAGGTTCCGGGGTTCGCAAAAGTGGTAGTTATGGTGCTCGTTGTATCCTGGACCATTGGCAGAAAATCGGAGAATGAGGAGATACCAAAATCGGTCAGCATGCTTGCCAAGTCATCGAGGGAGCC
>JARLIC010000046.1 GCA_031291905.1 Minisyncoccota bacterium | reverse complement strand
AGCGCGATAAAGACGAGGAACGCGCCGACCGCGACGATCGCCACAATGCCCGATATTATCCATACCCGATTGTTTCCGGATTCCATATTCCTTATATGATACTACGAATTTCCCGTTTTGACATATCCACAGCCCGCACCCCGCGGTGTTTTGGGGTATAATAATGGGAATGACCACGCAGCCCAAGCCATCCGTAACCGCCCTCCTTTCGGGAGTCGCGACGCTGTGTGCGGTTGTGTTCCTCGCGTCCGCCGGCGTTGCGCACGCTTCGACGAACATCAGCTCGTCGGGCAATGCGCACTGGGCATGGAACAACGCGATCGGGTGGATAGATTTCTATTCGCCGAACACCGTCGTGGTAGGCACTGCGGGGATCGCGGGATACGCGAGCTCGTCGCTCGGATATATTTCCCTCGATTGCCACACTTCGCCGAGCAGTGGGAACATCTGCGGCACGTCGAACTATCAGGTGACAAACGACGGCACCGGAAAGCTTTCCGGCTGGGCATGGAATGACGCGATCGGCTGGATCAGTTTCGACTGCCACAACACGAGCATCTGCGGCACGTCGAGCTATCAGGTCACCATCGACACAAATGGCAACTTCCAGGGCTGGGCATGGAACGACGCGATCGGCTGGATCGACTTCAACTGCGACAACGATACCACGTGCGGCACTTCGAATTTCTACGTGAACGCGACATGGAATGCCACCGGCACCGTCGGCATGCTCGACTCGGTGACCTACGACACGGGCGTGGCGGCGGGCGCGCAGCTCAATTCCGTCGAATGGCAGGGCATATCGGGCGCTTCGGGGACCTCCGTCCAGTTCCAGTTCGCGGTGAGCAACGCATCGAGCGGACCGTGGAACTTCACCGGCCCCGACGGGACGATCAACACCTATTACACGCCGGCAGGTCCGAACATCCCGCTCAGGTTGAACTACACGCTCTACAACAACTACCGTTACTTCCGTTATCGCGCGACGCTCGTTTCCACGGCGACCTCCACGCCGCAGGTGGATAACGTGATCGTGAACTGGAGTCCGTAAACGGAGTTTGAAAAATACAAAACAGGGATAGTCTTTTCGGGGACGGCGTCGCGTTCTACTGAACGCGCGCCTTGGGTCTCGCCGCCTTCGCGGCTCCGACACACCCCTTAAAGACTATCCCTGTT
>JARLIC010000045.1 GCA_031291905.1 Minisyncoccota bacterium | reverse complement strand
TTTGGCGTCATTGTGTATGGTGGCATCAGGTATATGACGAGTGCGGGCAATCCTTCGGGACAGGGTGATGCAAAGGATTGGATCCAGGCGGCTATTATGGGCATTCTTCTTCTTGCAGGAGCCTACTTCATCCTCAAGGTCATCAATCCGAACCTCGTGAACCTTACCCTCCCCGACAACCTGCAATCCGTGGGGAAGACCAACAACACAAGTGCGGGAACGGGAAATGCCGGGGGGACGGGAGGGACGACCACGGGAGGAACAACACAAACTGCTTCGACATGTAAAGCAACCTCCAATGGGGGCACCAGCGGAACCTGCCCGAATCTTTCCGATGGCACGGCCCAGAATTGTTGTTATGCCAACGGGGGTGCGATATGCCAAAAAGATGCGTGCGCAGCTTCTGTTACTTGCGGATCTGTTGATTCCAAAGGAAACTCACAAAGTGGATCTTGCCCGTCAAATCAATCTTGTTATTCTTATAAGGGATGGACCGGAAAGACCACTTATAACTGCAAGGTTAAGGGATTTTTATAAACATATGAAACGCTATATCTATATCATTATTGGAATCATCGTTGTCGCCGCCGTTGCGATCGCCCTTATTTTCTATTTCAAAAACGGATCTTCGTCCGGATCGCTCTTTGGCTTCGGATCGATCGGCTCGTTGCCGCAGACAGGAACCCAAGGAACCGGTGCCGGTCAACAGGGTGAAAGCGGCCAGAACAGCAGCACGACCGGAAGCACAAATAGCAGCTCCTCGAACACGGCTGCGCAAGGGAACCTGGTACAGACATTCGGTATTGTCGCGGATGGGCCCGTACTGGATTACTTTGTCGACGCGCAGAACACCATCACCGCCATCAAGCCCGACGGGACGGTGATCTCGATCGCCGCGGGGAAGACCACGACCATCAGTTCCACCACCACCATCAACAACATCATCACCGCGAGCTTCTCTTATGACGGCAAGAAGGTGTTGGTGAGCTCGGGAGACCCTGCAAACCCCCAGGCGAACATCTTCACCGTCGCCACCGCAGCGTGGGTCTCCGCTCCGCAGGGGATGCAATCTCCAAAATGGTCGCCGTCAAATTATCAGATCGCGTATCTCGCCCAGTCCACGTCAGGGATGCTCTCTCTCGCCACCATCGACGCCTCGAACCTTAAAAAGGCATCGGTCCCTCTTTTCTCTCTCCATGCCACCGACCTGACCCTTCAATGGATCGGTAAGACCCAGTTCATGCTCTCGGATAAGCCGACCATGAACGCAAAGGAGTCGGCGTGGCTCTATGATTCCCAAAAGGGTACATTGACGCCGATGGCGTACGAGGCCGCAGGGCTTGAGAGCACGTGGGGGGCAACCGCATCCGGCACGCTGGGATTGGTCTTCCAGAGCACCGGAAAGAGTTCCTCGCTCAAACTGACCACGATCACCGGGACCACCTATCACGCGCTTACATTCCTCACTTTGCCTTCGAAGTGTGTGTTTGCCACCGAGACTGCCGTCCCCGCAACATCGTCATCAACCACCCAATCATCAACGAAGGCGACGTCAAAAACAACGCCCTCTCCGGTGGTCTCCTCTTATGTTTACTGCGGGATCCCTTCCGACTCGAGCGCGCTTTCTTCCGTACAGCTGCCGGACGATTATAATATGATGGCGGCCTTCACTTCGGACCTTATCGCGAGAGTGAACACCCAGACGGGAGGGGAGGATATCTTATGGAACGGCTCCGCACAGAACATTGACTCTTCCGATGTGAAATTCTTCAACAACACATTATTCTTCATCAACCGATACGACCAAAAACTGTACGCACTCACGCTTATTCCTCCGACCCAGTAAAGAGTGGATCGATGCAAATAAAAAACTCCGATTCCGGAGTTTTTTATTTCTCTTCGATGATGGGGATTATGACCACATACCGCTCCTTTCCTTCTCCCACACTCTCGGTACGCACGTCCGGATGGATCGCGAGCTCCGTGTGCACGATCCTCCTCTCGTAGGAGTTCATGTTGGGCAGTGATATTTTTTCTTTTGTTGCCGCCGCCTTTTTTGCCGCCGCGCGGGCAAGTTCCGCAATGATCGTTTCGCGATCGTGGCGGTAGTTGTTGATGTCGATGAATATTGATTCCTGCCTGTTCTTTCTCGCCACCATCTGCGCAAGATGGTTCATTGCGTCCACTATTGCGGGAAGTTGCTCTTTGACAAGCTCCTGATCCTCATAAATAAAAACTAAGCCGCGCTTCTCCTCGGGTTTCACTTCGACGCGATAGTCCTTGAAGCCGATGAGGTCGAGGGTTTTTTTAATGAAAGAATCCCAGCTTTCCATGGCGGTAACTATCCCATACTATACGCCAAAAATCAAGCACCAACAGAGGATGACGCGCAAAAGAAGCGTGCGGCCTCTTTTAATTCCCGTATTTTTCCTTAAGATGCCGGTTCACCAAATACTGCTGTACCATGGAAAAGAGCGAGGTGACGAGCCAATAAAGTCCGATCGCGGACGGGAGGGAGTAGAAGATGGCGATGGTGACAAGCGGCCCCACGAACGACATCTGTTGTGCGATCTTCTCGGCCGCCGAGGGTTGGCCGTTACCTGCGGTTTTGTAGATCGCGAGGCGCGCCTGGAAGAATTGTGCGGCGGCGGCGCAGAGGATCACGATGATGCTCGGTTTGGTGAGGTCGATGATGCCGAGGAACATCGTATTGACGCTCTGCGGGGCGGAAACAAAAGAGTAGAGATTGACGAATTGCGAAGTGCCGAGCCCCGAGCGCACCACCCAAAAGAACGCGAGCATGATCGGCAGTTGGATAAGGAGGAGAAGGATACTGGAGAACGGATTCACCCCATGCTCTTTATAAAGCGCCATAAGCGCCTCCGATTGTTTTTGTGTGTCGCCCTTATGCCTCTCCTGGATCTCTTTCACCTTCGGCTGGATGCGCTGCATGAGCATCTGCTGCTTCGCGCCTTTATGGAAGAAAGGGTAGAGGATGAGACGAATAAGGATCGTGGTGAGGATTATCGCGATCCCAAGATCATGGAGCGAGATCGTCTGATAGAAAAAAACAAGGATATTGAACAGCGGCTTGTAGAATATTTGCTGAAAAAGATATGCCATGGATTTATTTTTGAAGTTGCGCCGCCGCCTTGGCTAATTCCTCATGGAGCCTGCGTTTGGTGAGTTTGTTGGCGGCGGGAGCGAATATCACTAATATATCGTTTCCCGAAGAAATGGTTTTTGAAATACCCTCTCTTGCTTGGCGTCTCAGAAAGTTCCTTTCAACCGCGCTCTTATGGACCGCTTTACCGATGATCGCGCCGAACCTGTTCTTTTGAATATCGTTCTTTTTCTGTTTCAGAGAAAAATAGGGGGTTTTCACCACCCTGAACCCCCGCGACAAGAACTCCTGCTTGGGAAGGCGCGATAATCGGGGCGGCATAATTGCCTTTGGCGGCTACACCGTCAGCTTACTCCTTTTTTTGGCCCTTCGGCGCGAAAGAACACGCCTTCCTGTGGGGCTTTTTTGGCGGACAAGGAAACCATGCGTCCGGGACCTCTTTTTCTTTTTAGGGTTGTAAGTGGTCGACATGCTCTAGATAGTAGCATAGCGCAATGAAAATGCAACCTGTCCTCGTAAAAAAGAGTTGTGCACACATAATCCACAGATGCTTCCCCTCCTCCTCTTTGACTTGTGTTGGGGAAGAGTTAATAATGAATCACAACAAGGGGGTGCGGTGCGGATCAAAAAATATAATTCTCATCATGGACCTCGAACAAATCTGGCAGTCTACGTTGGGGGAGATGGAAATACAACTCTCGAGGGCCCATTTTGCGACGTGGCTCAAGAACAGCCAACTCATTGAGAAGAAAAATGACACCTTTGTTGTTGCGCTTCCCAATAGTTTCACTAAAACATGGGTTGAGAACAAATATCAGAAGAATCTTCTTGGTATCATAAGGAATTTTGACGGTTCGGTGAAAAAGATCGAGTTCGTGGTGGGGAGTAAGCGCTTTCCCTCTCCCGCGCCCGTGGTCGTCGCCCCGCCGGACCCCCAAGGGATGGACTCCATCGACCTCGACTACAAGACCGACCCAGAGACGGGTTTGAATCCTAAGTATCGCCTTTCCTCGTTCGTGGTCGGGCCGTCGAACGAGCTCGCGTTCGCGGCGGCAACGGCGATCACCGAGGCAATCGGAAAGAAATACAACCCGTTCTTTGTGTATGGCGGCGTAGGACTTGGAAAGACCCATCTTATCCAGGCGATCGGCAACGAGGTGCTCGCAAAATATAAAGGTAAGGTGCGCCCCAAGTATGTTTCATCCGAACAATATACCCGCGACATCGTGTGGGGACTCCGCAATGACCGTATTGAGAGTATTAAAAAGAAGTATCGTGACGTGGATCTTCTGATCATCGACGATATCCAATTCATCGGCGGCAAAGAAAAGACCGAAGAGGAGTTCTTTCACACCTTCAATGCCCTTTATGAGAATAATAAACAGATAATCATCTCCTCCGACCGGCCGCCGCAATCCCTCCCAACCCTCCAAGAACGCCTCCGTTCGCGTTTTGAGGGCGGCCTTATCACCGATATCGGCTATCCCGAGTTCGAGATGCGCGTGGCGATCATCCGGAGCAAACTCGAGGATATGAACCGTCAATTGAGCGACCCGGTGATAAACCTCATCGCCAAAAAACTGAGGAAGAATATACGTGAATTGGAGGGTGTATTGAAGAAGATAGTCTTTACCCAAGAAAGAAAACAAACCGAGGTCACGGAGAAAATGGCCGAGGAGATCATAGAAAAAGCGACCCAAAACCTCTCGAAGCGGGTGAGTGATTCCCAAATATTGAAGGCGGTCGCCGAGTTCTTCAATTTATCGGTTGATGATATTGTGAGCCATAACCGCCGGAAGGAGGTGGTGGAACCGCGGCAGATCGCCATCTATCTTCTTCGGGATATCTCGGACCTTTCCTATCCGTATATTGGGGAAAAGATGGGGAGGGACCATACCACCGCCATCCATTCCTATGAGAAGATCAACCAGGAAATCAACAGGAATCCCGCACTTAACCAGAAGATATTAACAATCAAAGACCTGATCTATAAGAGCTAATACCCAAGTTATTCACGCGGCAAATACTCGGCAGCCCAACAAAACCAATACCGACCAAAAGTTTTCCCCAGAACAAGGCATCAGTAATAGCAATAATCATAAAAAGTATTTATATATAATTAATTATTAAGATATGAAATTTGTTGCGTTGCGCTCAAACATCAAAGAAGCGATATCCCTCATCGAGAAAGCGGTAGGAGAGAATCCCAATCTTCCGATCCTGAAGAATATCCTTATCGAAGCAAAAGACGGTGTGGTACTTTTTACCGCCACCAATCTTGAGATTGCGATAAGCCACAAAGTCACGGGTAAAATAATCGAGGATGGAAAGATCGCGCCACCACTCGCGCTTTTTTCCAGCCTTATCGCCAATATCCAGAGCGATCGATTGAATTTCGAATCAAAAGAGAACAACCTTGAGATCACTACGGACAATTACCGAGCGGTATTGAATGGCCTCCCCTCGGAGGATTTCCCCATTACGCCGGCGGTCGAGGAAAAAGAAAGATTCATCGAGATAAAAGGGGCTATCCTCAAAGAAGCCATTCAACAAGTGGTGGTCGCGGCACAATTCTCCGACCTCCGGCCGGAACTTAATAGTGTATCTTTTGATTTCTCTTTTGATAGCCTCGTATTGGCGGCAACCGACGGTTTTCGTCTTACGGAAAAAACAATCCCCGCAAACCTTTTCACTTCAAAAAACAAAGAAGTGTTCAAGATGCTCGTCCCCCTGCGGACCACCCTTGAGATCGCCCGGATAATAAAAGACGAAGAAGAAGTGCGCCTCATCTGGGACGAGAACCAAATATTGATAAAAACCGACGGTACGGAACTCATCTCGCGCCTTATCGAGGGATCGTTCCCCGACTATTCCGGGATCATCCCCCACGAGTTCGGCGCCGAGGTGGCGGTGAATCGCGAAGAGTTCACTGCGGCAATACGGCTCGCGGGGATCTTCGGGCAGAAGAACAGCGAAGTGAAGATGAATATCCACAACAACAAAAAAGCAGTGGAGATAACATCCGCGGACCAGGCGCTTGGCGAGAACAACAACATGCTCCCCGCAAAAATAAAAGGGGATATTGGCGAAGTATTCTTTAATTGGCGGTACCTTGCCGACGCAATGAAGGGGATCAAGACGGAGGATGTGTTTCTTGGCCTCCAGGAGGACGCAGGACCCGCGCTCATCCGCTCCACCAGTGATAGCTCCTACTTCTATATTTTAAAGCCGATATTGAAGGCATAGCTCATTAAAAAAAGACCCTTCAAGGTCTTTTTTTAATACTATTTATTCGCCGCCCACCAATTCTCCACCGCAATCTCCCAGTTGTGGTATTGCGGATCGTTTGCGGGATTTGCCGGTGCCGCGCCGGTGGGATCGGTCTTGTCGATGTAATAGAGGATCGTGTGCGGTTGCCCGCTCGCGTCCAAATAGTTTCCCCCAAGTGCCGCATTTGCCGGAGTGACCGGGTCGGGCTTGGTGAATGTCTCGTTCGGGACCAATGGCAGCGCCTGGGTCATGAACGCGCTCCATGTCGGCACTGCGGCCAAAATACTCGAACCATTTTTTTGCATAGGCGTATTGTTGTTGTTCCCCGCCCACACCCCCACCACAAGCGACGGCGTATATCCCATCGCCCATGCGTCGCGGTAGTCGTTGGAGGTTCCGGTCTTGAGTGCCACATCATATCCCGGGAACACGGTCTCGTTCTGGCTCGATTGGAAGAGCGGTGCGCGCGCCTGGGAGTCGGAGAGGACGTCGTTTATCAATCGCACCGACTGCACATCCGTCACCTGCGAAGCCTGGTCTCGGTATGACTCAAGCATATTGCCGCTCGCATCCTGCACCTGCATCACCATGGTCTGCGCGTGCTTCACGCCGTCGGCGGCGAGCACCGAGTATGCCTCCGTGAGGTCGATAAGATGGACCGCGCCGCCGCCAAGCACGAGCGAAAGGCCGTAATCCGCCGGATTGCCGAGTGTGGTGATCCCGAACAAGGTCATCTCCTGAAGAGAGTTCTTTTCCCCGGCCAGATAGAGCATCTGCACCGCCGGCACGTTGACGGATTGTGCGAGCGCGTCGCGGATGGACATGGGCCCGGAAAAGGTTCCTTCAAAATCCTGTGGATGGAAACATGCCTTGTTGGTGCTCGAGAAGTTGGGCACCGCGGGACACGAGGAGTCGGTGCTGAATTCCGTGGGGACGTCGAACAGCACCGTGTCCGGCGTGTAGCCGATCTGGAAGCCGGCCAGATACACGAACGGTTTGAGCGATGAGCCCGGCTGGCGGAGCCCCTGGGTCGCCACATCAAAGTTGCCGTCATTCGACCTGTCGAAATAATTTGCGGACCCCACGAGCGCGAGCACCTGTCCGGTCTGCGGGTCCTGTGCAACAAGGGACGCATTGCTTGATTTATAAAGCTCGATATTCCTTGCGACGCCGTTCGTGATCGCGGTCTCCGCGGCCTGCTGGAGGTTCCAATCAAGCGTGGTGATCACTTTCAGTCCGCCGCGATCCACCATATCCTCCCCGTATTTTTGTGTGAGGTAATCCTCGACGGCCATCACGAAATGAGGCGCCCTCATGCCGGTGCCGCTGGCGGTCCTCGGAAGGAATGTTATTTTATAGTTCAGCGCCGTGTTGAGTTGCGCCTTGGTGATCTTCCCGGTGCTATACATCTGCTGAAGCACCAACCGTTGGCGCTGCAGCAATTCATCGACATGGCTTCCCCACGGGGAATAATACGAGGGCGCTTGGGGGAGCGCCGCAAGGACCGCGCTCTGGGCAAGGTTAAGGTCCTGTACCGGGACGCCGAAATAATCCTCACTTGCCTCTTCCACACCAGAGAGCGTGGGTCCGTAGGGCGCTTCATTGAGATAAAGGCCCAAAATGTCGTCTTTCGAATAATACTCGTTGAGCTTTATCGCGAGCACGAGCTCCTTCAATTTTCTCGTGAAGGTCTGGTTGGTGGTAAGGAATGCCGTGCGGGCAAGTTGTTGGGTGATAGTGGATCCTCCCTGAGCGAGCGACCCCGTGGTAACGTCGACATAGATGGCCCGGAAGATCCCCTTGATATCGAATGCCGGCTCGTTATAGAAATTCTGGTCCTCGATGGCGATCGTCGCATCCTTTACGGATTGGGGGATCTGGTCGAACGGGACGACGGTGCGCTTCTGACCGTCACCGATCTCGTACAGAAGAACGTTCCCCGTGCGGTCATAGATCTTCGTGGATTGGCTTATCTGCTGGCTCGAGATCTCCTGGATGGACGGTATGGTGGTGCTGAAATAAAGGATCGCGACCAAAAGAAAAACAATGACCGCAAGGACGGCGACGCCGGCGATCTTCAAAACCCTGACCCACCATTTTTTATTAACACCTTTTCCATCTCGTTGGTTCATGGGTATCATTTTACCTCCTTTTCCCTATTTGGCCCAAACATAATAAAAACACCTCCTTGATAATAAGAGGTGTTTTTCGTAAACATAAACCGCTATTCATTCCCTTCGTCGCCCGCTTCCTCAACTCCGAAGCCGGCCGCCGCAAGGTCCTCATCGTCCTCGACGCCGTCGGCATCATCGTCCTCGAGGGTCTCGTCGCCGTGTCCGGCGTTCGGATCCTCCTCATCACCCTCCGGATCGTCGCTCAACGCGCGGAACGCGAGTTGCAATGAAAGTAAATCGGTTACCATATTTTCAATATTCGCCCCGTAGGGCCCACGACCTTTATGTTTATTAAGAACTTATTTTCAACCAGTATATTGTATCATTCCGCGCTGTCAATGGGTTCTTATCCCTGTGGATAAACCTTCTCGCCCGCGCAGAAGATGGCGAGCGCGAGCGCATCGCTCGCGTCATCGATCACCTTCAAGTCGTTCTTGTTGAGGATGAGGCGCACCATCTTAAGCACCGCTTTCTTATCGGCAAAGCCGTACCCGGCGACGCCAAGCTTCACTTCGTTCGGTGTATATTCCCTTATGCGTATGCCGCATTCTTTGGTGGCAAGCAGGATCACGCCGCGCGACTGGGCGACCGCGATGGCCGTCTTCTGGTTCTTTGCGAAGAACAACTTCTCGATGGCGACCACATCGGGCCGGTATTCCGCAATGAGACGGTCGATCTCGCGCTTGGTCTCTTCGAGCGCGGCAATATCCTCCGTGGCGTCGATCTTGAAGATGCCGGCGCTTATGAATGTAACGCCGCCGTTCTTCGAATCGACCACGCCATAGCCGATCCTCCGTGTTCCCGGGTCGATGCCAAGCGCGATCATGAAGGGAAGATGATGTTGGTGAACACGTTTTGGACGTCGTCGTTGTCCTCGAGCGCTTCAAGGAGCTCGACCAGTTTTGCGCGCTCCGCGTCGTCGGCGATCTCCTGCGGAAACTTCGCCTCCCATTCGCCATCCTTCTTCTCGAATGCCCACAACACGCTGCCGGTCTCGGCCCATTTGCCGTTATAGTCGCGCAAAACAGTCTTCACCTCCTGCACGGCGCGATTCCGGTTGTTACTGATCGACTCGATGATAATTGCCGCGCCCGCGGGGCCATAGGCCTCGAACATCAACTCTTCCAGGCCCTCTGCCGCCTCGGACGCGCGCTTGATCGCGCGTGCAATGTTCTCCTGGGGAACACCTGCCTCGTGCGCGGTGGCGACCGCCGTGCGCAAGCGCGGATTGAAAGCGGGATTCGGCTCCGTCTTTGCCGCGGCCGCAATCAACGCGAGCAGTTTCGAAAAGATCTTACCGCGCTTGTGGTCGGTGATCTCCTTTTTGTGTTTGATGCCCGCCCAGTGGGAGTGTCCTGACATACCGCCATTATATCGCCGCGCGCCGGCAAAAAAAAGAAGGGCCCGGGAGGAATTGATTTCCTGCCGGGCCGATACTGCGGATATGAGTTATTTGAAGTCTTTCGTCTCCACCCAGAACATCCGGGAGTCGACGTTCATCGAGGACGATGATGACTGCGGGACCACTTGGGTCGTCCACGCACCCATATTCTTTGCGGGCAACGCGGTGGACGAATCCACTGCGGTGACGGTGATGTGGAACGGTTTCGGATAGTATCCACCCGTCATCAAGCTTAAATACAACTTCCCCGGAGGAAGGATCCCCTCGGAGCGTCCTTCGACCTCGATCAACACCGCATACTTCGAGTTGTTGAAGATGTTGAGGAATGTCTCGTTAGTGAGGTTCTTCCCCGGGATCTTCACTTTGTGCGGTACCGCCACGGGAATCGCTGACGGCGCATTACTTGCGTCGATCATGGCGCCGTCCGGTCCGCGCAACATGTCGTTGCGGACCGTCCACTGATTGCTCGATGGCTGCATGTACAACAAATGGAAGATCGCTCCGGTGAAGCCAACATACCGCGAGAGCTGTTTGTCGTGATAGCACACGGCCCACACCGGCATTTCCTGCCGCGCGCCGGCGAACTTGCGTTCGTCGATGATGCGCTCTCCGGGAGCCAGCGTGGCGATCATGCTGTTCGCCGCGACGATCTCGCAGTAGAATCCGGAACCATTCCGGACCTCCATGCGCTGTTCGGTGCCGCCACCAACCGCGAAGATGTTCAACTGCTGGGAAAATACACACGGAGCCGCAATAAGAGCCAGCCCCACAACGAAGGAAAATACCGCCAAACTCCGCTTCATAACCTCTCCTCC
>JARLIC010000044.1 GCA_031291905.1 Minisyncoccota bacterium | reverse complement strand
CCGAACTCGATCGGCAGTGACGGTGTGCCTCGCAGGTATCGAACACAGTGCATCGCCGCCTGCATATGGATCTCACTCGGATTCGCCTGGAATCGACTCAGCTGATTCACTGCGTGACTGATGTCAGGCCGAGTCGACTGAGCGATGTAATGCAGCTTACCCACGATCGACTGGTACTCGCGAGTGCGACTCAGTGACACCGAGGCTGACTCAGCCGACTCAGCACCGACCTCAGTCATGACCTCACTCAGCTTCAGGCCGACCTGCTCCGGAGTATCACGCCTCGAGCATTCCTCCATTCCGAGTGCAGCGAGCATCGCCTTCACGTGAGTCGCCTGATCGAGTCGAATGATTCTCGCCTGTCGGTCTCGAGTCACTCGCATACCGAGCAGCGCCAGTGCATCACCGAGATCCTTCACGGTGTACTTCGCCATGAACTTCGACTTGAGCTCGATCCACTCGACGGAATCCTCAATCGAGTACGCGGACACGGTATCATCGACGAAGAGACCAAGTAGCATCAATCGACCAGAGCGACTCACTCGGAAGTAGAGACACGGATCTGACTCACAGCGAGAGTAGCCGAGCGCACTCACGAGGAAGGAATTCACCTCGTCATTCCATGCCTTACTCGCTTGCTTCGTGCCATAGAGCGTCTTGTTCAAGCGACACACCAGCTCATCCGCCTCAGCCTGCGTGCCATCCACTCCTCGCTGCTCGAATCCCTCCGGCTGCTTCATGTAGACCTCTTCCTCCATCCTCGCATTCAGGAACGCCGTCTCGACATCCATCTGCTTCAGCTCGTAGTCCCACTCAGCGGACAGGATCAGGATGAGTCGGAGTACCTTATACATCAGCGTCGGCGAGTAGGTCTCATGATAGTCGACGCCGGCCTTCTGCGTGAATCCCTTCCCGACCAATCTCGCCTTCCATCGCACCGGCACTCCGTTGACATCGACCTTCGTCTTGAAGACCCACATGTTCCCCATCGGCTTTGAGGGATGATTCTTCGGCAGGCGAGTCAGCGTCCACGTGTGATTCTTGAAGTGCGATCGCATCTCCTCCTTGATAGCGGGGAGCCACTTCGCACGGTCTCGACCTGACAGCGCTTCAGCGATGGTCAACGGATCACGGATCACGGATGGAGCATGCGCAGCAGCTGACTCGGCGCTCACCCCCTTTCGCTCGGGCTCGGTGACAGTGAGCGCTTGATGACTCGAGCGAGTGACACGCTTCTCGATGATGGGCTTCGGTGCAGCTGATGATGATGATGATGCAGCTGCAGCTGCAGCAGTCGGAGCGACACTCGACTTCGGCTGACTCGGCTTCGGATTCTTCGCTGCGGTACTCGAGTGCTGAGCCATCTTCGCCACAGCCTGCGCCTTAGCTGCACGTGGCTCTCGCACGACTGGAGTGGTACTCGACCCGAGTGGAGAGGGTGCAGACTGACTCACATTCGTCGCGAGTGGCACTGTTGCTGCACTCACCCCCTCACTCGCGACTGACCTCTGCTCCACAGGCTCGGATACTTCCTTCTCCTCCTCGGATGACTTCGACTCCGGCTCAGGCTGTACCGAGCGACTCGCCTTCGACTGCTTCGCCTCCATGCGTGAGATATCCTTCATCGCTCGCATGAGTGACTCATCCTCGATCTCGCCGAGCATCTCATCTTCATCCTTCTCCTCGATCTCGACCATGTAATTCGCATCGAAGCCGAGCGCCGTCATCAGCATTGGACCTCGATGCTCGAATCTTCCCTCATTGAAGGAGACATCACGACTGACGATCACCTTTCGGCGCTCGAGGTCGAGTACACGCCAGCCTTGCCCACTCGCAGGATATCCGATGAAGACTCCAGGTCGAGCGAGTGAATCGAACTTATCCTTCCGTTCCTTCTTCGGCTTATGGATGAAGCAGTCACTGCCGAAGATACGAAGACGACTCACACTCGGACGATGACCGGTCCACAGCTCGATCGGAGTCTTACGCACCTGCACGCGCTTCGGCTCGGCACGACTCACTG
>JARLIC010000043.1 GCA_031291905.1 Minisyncoccota bacterium | reverse complement strand
GTCACGCCGTCCTTCGCCCATTCCATATCCATCGGTGTCCACTTCTTATAGTGCTCGGTGTAATGCCGTTCGACGAGTGCGCCCCACTTGGCGAGCTGCATCACTTCCTTGTCGGTGAGCACGAACGAGTCGCGCTCGGCGGGCGTGGTCGGAATGATCTTCGTCTGCTGGATGTCGGCGCCTTTGTGATAGATCATCTTGCGGAGCTTCACGCCGAGTTTCTTGTCGATGATCGGCTGTGCGATGCCCTGTTTCATACCCTCCTTCCATACGAGGAACTCGTCCGGGGTGACCTCGCCCTTCACGATCATCTCACCGAGGCCCCACGAGCCGTTGATGATGACGACGTTCGGGAAGCCGGATTCGGTGTCGAGCGTGAACATGACGCCGGAGCACGCCTTGTCGGAGCGCACCATCTTCTGCACGCCGGCGGAGAGCGCGATCTTCAGGTGGTCGAAGCCGCGGTCCGCGCGGTAGGAGATGGCCCGGTCGGTGAAGAGCGACGCCATGGTGGCGCGCACGGCGACGAGCACTTCCTGCGCGCCGCGGATGCCGAGGTAGCTCTCCTGTTCGCCCGCGAAGCTCGCGCCCGGAAGATCTTCCGCGGTCGCGCTCGAGCGCACGGCGACATCGCTCATCTTGCCGTAGCGCTTCTCGAGCTCATGATAGCGGGAGACGATCTCGTCCTGGAGGTCCTTCGGAAATTCTTTTTTGACGATGGCTTCGCGCACCAGCTTGCCGCAGCGTTCGAGCTCTTTGAGATTTTTGGTATCGAGGCCCTTGAGCGTTTCCTTGATGAACACGTCGAGTCCCGTTTCTTTCAGGAAATAGAAATAGGCGGCGGCGGTGACGACGAAGCCCGAGGGCACCGGTACGCCTTTCGCCTTGAGCGTGCGGATCATCTCGCCGAGCGAGGCGTTCTTGCCGCCGACGTTCTGCACGTCCTTGATGCCGACCTCCTCGTATTTGATGGTGAACTGGGTGTTGTTCATGGATTGAAAATTAATTTATTGGGTTGATTTTTTATTTAAAGTTTCAGCGCGATCACCACATCCGAGACGTTCGACCCCGTGTCGCCGGTCATCAGATAATTGCCGATCTTCGTGAACAGGGGATACGAATCGTTCTCTTCAAGGAACTTCGAGGCGTCGAGCCCCGCATTCACGATCGCGTTCTTTGTAATAATATCACAGAGTGCGCCGGCATACGGGCCGTGGTCGCGGCCGTCGGTGGCGAGCGAGAGGATGACCTCGCCCTCGGCGACGGAGGCAAGTGCGGCAAGGCTCAACTGTAAATTCCGCCCGCCTTCGCCCTTGCCCGTCGCGGTGACGGTGGTCTCGCCGCCCCATAAAAGGACGGAGTGCGGCGGGGCGGCGTGGAGTGCGGCGGTCACCATTGCGGCGACGGCGTTCGCCTCGCCGGAAAGTCTGGCGTCGCGGATCTCGGCGCGGAAGCCCATGCATCCGGCGGACCGCTGCATCGCCTTAAGCGCACGCATGTTCGAGGTCGCGAGGATGTTCGTCACGCGCATGAAATATTTATCCTCCTTCGGCGTCTCGATGAGGCCGCATTGTTCGATGGTGCAGGTCTTGAGCACGCCGAACCTTTCGAGGACCGCGGCCGCATCGTCGACGGTGGAACTGTCCTTGAGGGTGGGGCCGGAGGCGATGAATGAGAGGTTGTCGGTGGGCACGTCGCTGAAGAGGAACGAGACGACCCGCGCGGGATAGGCATCCTTCGCGAGCCATCCGCCGCGTGCGTACGAGATATGCTTGCGGACGGTGTTGAGCTCCTCTATGCTTGCGCCTTCGCGCGTGAGTATATCGAAGATGTCCACCTCCTCGCGGCTCGCGGGATCCTGCGGGAGGAACAGCAACGTGGAGCCGCCGCCCGACACCGCGAATATCACGAGGTCGTTCTCGGTGAGCCCCTGGAGCATGGCGACGATCGCCTCCGCCGCATGGAGATTCTCTTCGGAGGGAAGGGGATGCGTGCCGCAGAACGTACGGATGCGGCCCGTCTTCGACGGCGGACAGACCTTCACATCCACCACGACGCCGCGCGAAATGCGTTCGCCGAGCACGTCCTCCGCGACCGCTGCCGCTTCCGTCGCGCATTTTCCGATGGCGATGAAGATGACGTCGCGCACCGCGGAAAGGTCGATGACCTCGTTGCCGAGCAGGAGGGTCTGTTTTCCGTCCGCCATCCCGACCTGTATCATCTCGCGCATCACCTGCTCC
>JARLIC010000042.1 GCA_031291905.1 Minisyncoccota bacterium | reverse complement strand
CTGAGCTCCGGCCAGGCTTCGGAAAAGTTCCTATGCCATTCCCGCAGGGTCCATGCATAACGCCAGGGCCCGAAGCCGTGCCAGTCGACGATGCGGAACCGCGCCTCGATCGCCTCGCGCAACCTTTTTCTTCCGGGGATCATTCCCTGCGGAAAGACGTACTTCCGGATAAACGGGTCGGACGATATGTCGTTTTCCTCCTTCCCGATGGTATGAAGGAGGAATATTCCGCCCGGAGCAAGGCAGCGTTCGATGCACGCGAAGTAATCGCCGTAGTGCTTCGGTTCCACGTGTTCGAACATCCCGAGAGAGACGATCCGGTCGAATGACCCTTCGCAATCCCGGTAGTCCTCCACCTTGATCTCCACCGGCAGATCCCGGCAAAGCTCCCGCGCGAACTCCGCCTGTTCCTTCGATACGGTGATGCCCGTCACGGAAACGCCATAGTGCTCCGCGGCGAACTTCGCGAGACTCCCGAACCCGCAGCCGATATCGAGTACCCGCTGGCCCGGATGGAGTTTGAGCTTCCGGCATACCATGTCGAGCTTTCCGATCTGGGCGCCATCAAGCGTGCGGTTGGCGGACGGGACATAGGCGCATGTGTACATCATGCTCGCGCCGAGCATTTTGGCGAAGAAGTCGTTGCCAAGGTCATAGTGCGCCCTGCCGGTCTCGAATGCGCGCTTCCGCGATGCCGGGTTGGTGAAGTGGTCGCGGAGATATCTCCCCGCGGACACGGGACTGAATTTTCCGAAACGGTCCAGGCGGGCGGAAAGCAGACGTTTGAAGAAGACCTCCAGGTCGTCGCAATCCCACCATCCCCGCATATACGATTCACCAAAGCCAAGCGAGCCCCTCAGGATGATCTCTTTGAAAGCGCGCTCGTCATGCACATGCATGTCACAAGGCCGATCGCCGTCAATACGAAGGTCGGCCGATTCCAGGATCCGTTCAAGCAGAATACGGAACATGATCGATTCCCCTCTCTTTTCAAGGTGCAAATCTGTCCTTCCTCCGTTTTTTACCCCCAAAACAGAAGTGTGTCAATTATGGCGTCGAGGTAATCATGTTCGACCGGATTTGCGGGGAATGCCGTTTTGGCGCAGAATGATACCAATAACCAACATGAGACACGGAGGATTCAACCAGCGGCCCAAATCGGTGCGGAGCGAGAAGATCTACATCTACGGCAAGCACGCCCTCATGGAGGCGCTCACGAACGCGCCCCACGCCATCAAGAAGGTCTTCCTGTCCGCCGAGGTGAGTGCGAGCGAACCCGAACTGCGCCAACTCATCAAGAAGCGCCAGCTTGAGGCGGCGCTTTTGAAGACGCGCGAGATCGACCATATGGTGGGCAGCGAAACGGCGCACCAGGGCGTGATCGCCATCGCCGATCCGGGCGCCCTCATGGTGGAGTTCCGCACTTTCATGGAGACGCTCAGGCCCGACGAACGCACCATGCTCGTGCTGCTCGACGAGCTCACCGACCCGCACAATGTGGGCGCCATCATCCGCTCGGCGGCCGCATTCGGCGCCGCGGGCGTTTTGATCCCCTCCCATAACCAGGCGCCGATCACCGGTACGGTGGTGAAGACCTCGGCCGGCATGGCGTTCCGCATTCCCCTCGTCGCGATCGGCAACGTGAACCAGGCCGTCGATGCGCTCGTGAAGGAAGGATTCCGCACCTACGGGCTCGTGATGGACGGTTCGCGCAATGTGGTCGAGGAGAAATTCGACGCACCGTCGCTTTTCATCGTCGGCAACGAAGGCGCCGGCATCCGCCAGAAGACGCTCGAACGCTGCGATGTGAAGCTCCGCATCCCGATGGATGAACGCGCGGAATCATTGAATGCCTCCGTGAGCGCCGCGGTGGTGCTCTATCAATGGAGCGTGAAACATCCGCCAAGTAAAACATCATGAAGAACCTCGACCTCACCGCCGCGCCGTGGCGCGATTACGAACTGCTCGACTCGGGCGACAACAAGAAACTCGAACGCTTCGGCGCGGTCGTTCTGATACGCCCGGAAACGCAGGCGATATGGCGGCCCGCCCATCCGGAACTCTGGAAACAGGCAAAGATGGAGTTCCGTTTCGACGGCGGCAAGGGCTCGTGGCGCGGCAAAGGCGCGCCCGAAAAATGGGACATTTCATGGAACGACGACGCGCGCTGCACCTTGCGGCTCACCTCTTTCAAACATATCGGCATATTCCCCGAACAGGCGCCGAACTGGGAGTGGATCGCGGAGCGCGTGGACGCGCTGGGAAGAAGGGAAGAAGGAGAGGAAGGAAGGAAGGATAAAGGAAGACCCGATGTGCTGAATCTTTTCGGTTACACCGGCATCGCAAGCATCGTTGCCGCGAAGCACGGCGCACGCGTCACGCAGTGCGATGCATCGAAACAGAGCAATGCATGGGCAAAGGAAAATGCCGCGCTTTCGGACGTCCCGCCCGACAGCATCCGCTACATCACCGACGACGCGTTGAAGTTCGTCGAGCGCGAGGCTCGTCGCGGCTCCGTATACGACGGCATTATCCTTGATCCCCCGGCCTTCGGCCGCGGACCCGACGGCGAGGTATGGAAGATCGAAGATGATATTTGCAAATTACTCGATACGGTAAAAAAATTGCTTGCACAAAAGCCGGGTTCATTCTTCTTGTTGAACGGCTACGCCGCAGGTTACGCACCGCAGTCACTCCTTCAATCCGTTGAAAGTTCGTTCCCGGAGATTGCGGGCGCAAAGAAGATCGCAGGCGAGTTTGGAGAGCTGCAGATCGGGGAAAAGGCGTCCGGCCGCGCCGTTCCTTCGGGGATCTACGTCCGGTTCGTGCTATAATTGAGGATATGGAAGACGCGCGCGTGATAAAGATCGTGAGGAAGGTGATGCCTGCCGTGGTTTCGATCGCCATCGCGAAACATCTGAAGGACCTTGAGGCCGAGATGCCGAGGGAGATGTATCCCTCGATCCCCGGCACGCCTGCGGCGGCGCAGAAATACAAGATCCCCGACGAGATGGTGGATGCGCGCGGTATGGTACAGGTGGGCGGCGGCTCGGGCTTCATCGTGGACCCGAACGGACTCATCCTCACCAACAAACACGTGGTAAGCGAGACCGATGCGGAATACACCGTCATTCTGAGCGACGGTAAGACGTTCCTCGCAACCATCCTCACCCGCGACCCCATCAATGATGTGGCCATCCTGAAGATCGACGCGAAAGACCTCCCGTGGCTCCGGCTCGGCGATGCCTCGAAGCTCCAGCTCGGCCAGTCACTCATCGCGATCGGCAATGCGCTCGGCATATTCCGCAACACCGTCTCGGTCGGCATCGTATCCGGTCTTTCGCGCTCCATAAGCGCGCAGGCAGATCCCAACGCCCCGCCGCAGGAGATGCGCGGCCTCATCCAGACCGATGCCGCGATCAACCCCGGTAACTCGGGCGGTCCCATCGTGGACAGGAACGGGCTCGTGGTCGGCGTGAATGCCGCGATCGTATCCGGCGCGCAGTCGATCGGGTTCGCGATCCCGGTGAGCGCCGCAAAGCGCGACCTCGACGACCTCCGCCGCTATGGCCGCATCCGCCGCCCGCTCCTCGGCGTACGCTATGTGATGATAGACAACGACCTCAAGACGAAAATGAAACTGCCGGTGAATTACGGCGCGCTCGTGATGCGCGAAAGCCAGCACGACGCGGCGGTCGTCGCGGGAAGCCCCGCGGAAAAAGCGGGCATCCGGGAGATGGACATCATCCTCGAGCTCAATGGCGCGAAACTCGACTGCGACCATCCCATCCAGGATTTTTTGGAGAATCTGAATGTCGGCGACGAGGTGCACCTCCTTGTCATGCGCAAAGAAAAACAGTTCCCGGTGAAGATGGCACTGACGGAAAGAAAGTAATCCGGTGTAGCTTGCGAGTGCGAACTGAATGCGTAATTGACGCTTGCGATGCCGCAGGGCTTTGGGGAACAATAAGCGGAGCGAGCTCTAAATGCACGAGCGAATAGGATAATTGCCGTATCACGACTCTTGGAGTAGATAGGCAATTATCCGTTCATGAGCGAGTCGCATTTTGCGAAACGGAGCGCCGTTCCCCAAAGCCCTGCGGCATCGCAAGCGTCAATACATGTACTGATCGACGAGCAACCCGCTCCGGTCGAAGAGATCCACCACGTCATGATACTGGTCCACGACATTGCTCCCCGTCCATACCCACACCTGATTGCTCAGGAAATCGGCATCCCCTCCGTGCTGTTGGAAGCACGATTTGTAGGTGAAATTGTTCTCGAGATAATCCTGGCAGGCATAATCGGTGCGCGGGATGAGCGGACTCGCCATGTTGGGCTGCTGGCACCCGCCGAGCGTGTTGATGTAGTTCTGGCATGCGCCCGTGAAATTCGAGATCTGCGACTGGTTTGTGAACGGACAATTGGACGGTAGGGCCGGCTGGAAATTGGCGACATGCGCGATGTAACCGACGCATTTGTTGATGCGCAGGTTGAACGGCGCGGATGACGAATACAGATATGCCGCATCCCCGTTCTTCAGACGGATATCGCTTGCGGCGGCGAGCCCCGAAGGGTCATAGACGTTGACCGCCTGCGGGACATATTCCCCGCTGTTCTTCGATTTGATCTGCCATCCCGTGATATCGATAGTGCCGGTGGCGTTGTAGTTCGCAAACGAAGCATTGAGCGTGATCGTGCCGTAATAATAGTACGTGCCCACGGAGACGCCCCCAAACCGCACCTCGTGGAAGTACGGCGAAAGCTGGGCTTTGGTATAGCCCGCAGGGATCTGGGAAGCGTCGATCGTCGAAGGATCGACGGTCAGCGACGCGGGCACCTGGCCGTTCGGCGTGCCGACGGTGGTCCCTGAGGCGCCGGATGAACCGGACGACGATCCCGGCGCGGAGACGGGTCCCGTAGGCCCGTTCCCTCCCGGAGAAAAGGAAAAGGATGTCGAACTGCCGATCTTCAGGAACGAGGGCAACGCTATTCCCCCCGATGTCGCCATGTGGAACACGAAGACACCCGCACCGAGCACGATGACGACGAAAGCGATGATGGCGACCTTCACGGTGGTAGGCATAATGATATGTTCGGGCGCTACGCCACGATGTTCACCAATTTATTTTCGACCCAGATCACGCGCTTCGGCGCCTGCCCGCCGAGCGCCGCCTGCACCTTCGCGCTCCCGAGCGCCGCCTTTTTGGCCTCGTCCTCGGTGATCCCGGCCGCGACGGTAAGCGTATCCCTCGTCTTCCCGTTCACCTGCACGGCAATCCTGAGCGTCGATTGGACGATCAGCTTCGGATCGTATTCCGGCCACGGCTCGAAATCGAGATAGGTCGTATTGCCCATGAGCGACCACAGCTCCTGCGCCATATGCGGCGCAAGCGGGTGCAGCAGCTTGACCAACGATGCACCATCGCCGGGCGCGAGCGGCTCGGGGGCCGCCTCGAGCTCGTTCAACGCGATCATCAATCCTGAGATCGCGGTATTGAACTTGAACGCCTCGATGTCCTCCCCCGTTCTTTTAATGGCGCGATGGAGGGTCTGCTTCGCGGGAGATCCTTCGGCCGCGGTCGGCGCTCCGGTGGCCGCCTTTTCCCGGGCACCGTTGCAATAGTTCCAGAAGCGCTTCAGGAACCGCTCGACACCGAGAATCCCCTTTGCGTCCCACGGGGTCGCGTCGTCGAACGGACCGAGGAACATGAGATACATCCGCATGACGTCCGCGCTGAACTCCGCCACGATCTCGTCGGGATTCACCACGTTGCCCTTGCTCTTCGACATCTTCTGACCGTCGGCGCCCATAATGAGCCCGATATGCCGCAGCTTCTTGAACGGTTCGGTGAACTGCACATAGCCTTCGTCGTGCAGGAACTTCGTGATGAAACGCGAATACAGGAGATGCATCACCGTGTGCTCCGCGCCGATCACGTAAAGGTCGACGGGCATCCAGTGCGCGACTTTTTGCTTATCGAAGATCGCCGCGTCATTGTGCGGGTCCGGATAACGAAGGAAGTACCATGACGAATCGACAAACGTGTCGAGCGTCTCGGCGTCGCGCTTGGCGTCGCCGCCGCACTGCGGACATTTCACGTTGATGAACGCGGCCGAACTCGCCAAGGGCGGCATCCCCTGCGGACGATAGTTCTCGAGGTCGGGAAGGAGCACCGGCAGGTCGCTTTCCGGAACCGGCACAATACCGCACTTGGAACAATGGATCATCGGAATCGGCACGCCCCAATAGCGCTGGCGTGACACGGACCAATCTCTGATCTTGTACTGCGTCCTCATGGTGCCGCCGACCGACTTCACGATCTCGGCCTTCGCTTTTTCGGAATCCATACCGGAAAATTCACCGGAGTTCACTAAAACCCCCGTTCCGGAAAATATCTCTGCGCGAAAATCATCAGCATTGCTCGCCTTGTCGTATCCCAGCTCGATTGCGCGCGCCACGGCCTCGCGGAAGAAAATGAACCAATGGTCCAGATCGTGTTCGTTATTATGTGTATTCCAATTTTCGAGGATCTCCTTCGGGGTCATCCATGCAAGCTCCATCGCTTTTTCATGCTCTTCAAGTTTCCGCTCCTTTTGTTTTCCACTCGCAAGAATGCCCAAAAAACAGGTGGCGAGCGCGGACCGATAGACCTGTTTGCGACTATTGTGATAATGGGTAAAACACGTCCGGACCTTCTCGAATGAGACGAAGTCGTACAAACCGCTCTCTTCCGCGATCTCCCGAAGAACCCCCTCCTTCATATTCTCTCCATCTTCCACGCCACCCGCAAACAACCTTACCAAACCGTCCGGATGGGTGGCGACCGCATACTTCTGCGTCGCAGGATCGAAGATGACGCCACATCCCCCGTCGCGCCGCTCTTCGCCGTCGTGCTTGATCCCCGTCTCCTGCGCCACCACCTCGCGGATCGGTATGCCGAACTTCTTCGCGAACTCGAAATCGCGCTCGTCGTGCGCGGGCACCGCCATGATGGCGCCGGTACCGTACGAACCAAGCACATAATCGGCGACCCAGATCGGGATCTCTTCTTTGGTGGCAGGATTGACCGCCATCACACCCTTCAATTCCACGCCCGTTTTCTCCTTCGCCGTTTCCTGACGCATACGGTCGGTCTTGTGGGTCGTCTCCTCGACATACTTTGCGACCTCATCCCAATTCCCCACTTTCTCTTTCAATTGTCCGATCAGGGAATGTTCCGGCGCAAGTACGAGATAGGTCGCGCCGAAGAGCGTATCGGGGCGCGTCGTGAATATTTCGATCGACAAATCGGAACTCGGAGTTTGATCCTTTGGGTTTATTTCGGATTTTGGATTTGCTATTTGGAATTTTATCGACGCCCCTTCGCTCTTCCCGATCCAGTCCTCCTGCCGCTTGATGGTGGCCGCGGGCCAGTCGATGCCCTTCAGATCGGCAAGCAGACGGTCGGCGTAATCGGTGATCTTCAGGAACCACTGCTCCATCATGCGCTCCTCGATCTCGCTTCCGCACCGCTCGCACTTGCCGTCGATCACCTGTTCGTTCGCGAGCACGGTCTGGTCCTTCGGGCACCAGTTCACCCTCGCATCCTTGCGGTATGCCAATCCTTTTTTATAGAGCCGGATGAAAAGCCACTGCGTCCACTTGTAATATTCCGGCGAGGATGTGTCCACCTCGCGGTCCCAATCGTATGAAAAACCGAACATCTGCACCTGGCGGCGGAAGTTCGTGGTGTTCGCGAGCGCGACCTCTTTTGGATTCTTGCCCACTTTGATCGCATAGTTCTCGGTGGGAAGGCCGAACGCGTCCCAGCCCATCGTGTAGAGCACCTCATACCCGCGCATGCGCATATAACGCGCGTGGATATCCTCCGCGGTGTAGCCCTTCGGGTGGCCCATATGGAGCCCGGCCGCGGACGGATACGGGAATGTTTCGAGCTGATAATACTTGGGCTTTTTGGAATCGTCGTGCGCGGCAAAGACCTTCTCGTCCAGCCACTTTTTGTTCCATTTCGCCTCGATCTCCTTGGGGTCGTAGTGCGGCATAAGTACTCTCATTCTACGGCTTTAACGGGGTTTTCTCAACCGAAGCCCTCTATTCCGAACACCCGCTCCGCGTTGGCCAAGATCCGCGCTTTCATCTCTTCGGGCGACACGCCCTTCAACTCCGCAAGTTTCGCGACGATATGCGGGATATACGAAGGCTCGTTGCGCGTGCCGCGGAACGGCGCGGGTGCCACATACGGCGCATCGGTCTCGGACATGATGCGGTCGATCGGGATGAACTTCACCACTTCGTCGTAGGTGCCGGCCCCCGCGCCCTTGCGCGGCGGAAATGTGACCGCGCCGCCGAAGGTGAACGAGAATCCCATGTCGAGCAGCGCGCGCGCATCGTCCACGGTGCCGGTGAAGAAATGGACAATGCCCGGCGTGAAGCCGTCCGGCCCCGCGGCACGCAGCATCGCGATCGTGTCGGCGAACGCCTCACGACAATGGATCATAAGCGGTTTCGCGACGTCCTTGGTGAGCCGCATCTGCGCAGCGAACGCATCCTTCTGCCGCGCGATCTGCCCATCGCGCGGTTCGTCCTCGTTGAAACGGAAATAATCGAGGCCGCACTCGCCTATCGCGACCGTGCGCGGATTCTCCGCCAGCGCTTTGTAATATTCGTAATCAAAAACCTCGCCGCGCGACACGAATGGCTTCACCGCATCGCCGCCGGCCATGCCGCCGAGCTCGTCCGCGTCATGGAACGACCTGCTCGTGTGGATGGGGTGGAGTCCGATCGCGGCGTACATGCCCTCCGCCGCATGGGCCTCGGCAAGCGCGACCGCCCGTGCGGAGGTGTCGCGCTGGGTACCGATCACAACCATACTCACGCCGCCCGCGGTAGCGCGTGCGATCACCTCTTCGCGGTCCGCATCATACGCGGCGAACTGCACGTGGGTGTGGGCGTCTATGAAATGGGGCGTGGAGCTTTGCATATCCGATGGGAATATTGTACAGTCTGGGCAGCTGGTTGTCATCTTCGGAAAGCGAGGTTTGGAGAACATGAATCTCATCATCCTGGACAAGGACGGCACGATGGTCGACAGCCTGACGCCGTTCTATCACGCCGTCGTG
>JARLIC010000041.1 GCA_031291905.1 Minisyncoccota bacterium | reverse complement strand
CCGGCAGAAGCCCAACCAACATGACACTGTGCCACACTTTATCGGCTAATTACGTTCATAATAAATTATCATCTCAGCGTCATTCTACGAAGTACTTATCATCGAACTCGTCCTCGGTCTTCTTGACCCCGTCGTTGGCCTTCCTGCGCGGCCCCGCGTGCAGCACCTTTCGGTACATCGCCTCCTTCCCGTACTTTCTCGTCCGCTTCAGCTTCAGGTTGTCGATCATCTTGGCGCGCTTCTTCTCCTGGTCGTTCTGCTTCTTCTTCCTTCCCGCCTCCGCCCTCTCCTGCTTCAACTCGTCGTTGACCTTGGTCTCGATCCCCAGCTGCTCCGACCCCTTCCCCGCCTTGAACTTGTTGTCTCGTATCATCTTCATTTTCACGAGGTACTCGGTGATGTATGTGAGCGCGCCGGTGATGCTCCTTCCGCTGGCCAAATCCTCAATGAACTTCTTGTCCTTGATCAGCTTTCCGGCAGTGCAGATGCTGTAGATCTGGTATATGCGCCTCCGTATCTTCTCCTTGAGCGCCCTCACGCACTCGATTTGCTCCTTTCGGTCCTCTGCGGAGGAGAGGGCGGCGCTGGCAGAATCGAGCACGCCGACCACCATGCTCGCGTTGATCTCGTTCAGCCGCGCCTGCTTCCGCCGTTCCTCCTCCGCCAGGTCCCGCAGGTCGGCCTTGATCGTCTCCAGGATCTTCGTCTTCTCCGCCATTTTCTGGGCGGTCTGCTTGCGGCTCTCGTCGAGCTGCTTCTCGAGTTCCTGGACGTTCTGGATCAGCGAAAGGTTCTTTGCCGCCTGCACCTGCATCAGTTCCAGCATCTCCTCAACGCTGTTGAATCCCTTGGGGATCTCCGTGTCAGAGTCGTTTTCGTCGAGGTCGAAGTCGTGCTTGATCTCCTTCAGCTCCTCGTCTACGGGCTCGAATTTCGGCGGATCGTCGCCGGCCCGCTGCTGGGTCAGGAAGACGCTGCGTTCTTCCCGCTTCTTCTTCCTTCGCTCCATCTCCTCCTTCACTGCTGGGCTCAACATCATTGTGAACTTCGCGTAGTCCTTAAGAACGGTGCACTCCTCCTTGTAGTCGCCGATGGTCTTCTTGAGCTCGGTGCGGTGCTTGATCAGGTTCTCTAACTCGGACTCCATTTCCTTGCGGAGCTTGGAGGCCGCATCAGCTTTGGCCTTCTGCTTCTCCGCCTTGTCTTTCATGAATTCCACGTATTCGTTCACCATTTTCTTGTCCTGTTCGTATATTTCCTTGTTGAGGTTGAGAATGGACTCCTTGCGCTCGATGTACTCCTGCATCCGCTTCGCCTCCTTCTCCTTGTCCTGCATTGCTATCTTGGAGAGGAGGATGTTCCGAGTGTTTTTAATGTATTCGCGCACCGGCTCCCTGCGGTCCTCCTTGGGCACCGCCGACCACTTCTCTTTCCTAGCCTTGCTCACTGCAGTCTCGCTCCGCGGCATCAGCTCTTGGTTTAGGTAGGGCAGAGCCAGCATCTGGTCCTTCCCCTTGTACAGCGAGAGCTCGTTGGACTCCGAAGCGACTAAGGCGAGCTGACGTTCCCGTTCGCGGGCCTTGTCGGCGCTCGAGAGCCCTCTTCCTAAACGGATCCTGCAAGGAAAGAGTACCCTTTCCGGCTTCTCGGTCGTAGTTCTCCGCCCTCTGATAGAGCTGGCGAATGGTGCCGGTGCGGAGGGGCTTGCTATATGTTGCCTTCTTGTCTATTGGCAGCGACAGTTTCTGCTCCGCCTGCGCCAGCTCCTGCTCTCTCTCCTTCTCTCGCCGGATGAAGATCAACTCTTCGCGTTCCTCTGCGGTCCGCGCCTTGTTCATCGCCATATCCGCGTTCAGTTTTCCCAGTCCGAGCGTGTATATCTGCTCGGTCGGAACCGCCACCTGCGACTGCGACTCTGCCATTTTCTCTCCTTCTATTTAATAATTATTCAAATTTGCATCACGGCTGCCTGATGTCCAACCACTCGCACGTGCACACACACTCTGGGGTTTTGGGGTTTTGGGGTTTTGGGGTTTTGG
>JARLIC010000040.1 GCA_031291905.1 Minisyncoccota bacterium | reverse complement strand
TGCCCGAGAAAGCGAGGAGGCTGCCATGCCCAGCTGCCCTGAATGCGAGAATGAATTAGACGTCGATGTGGACGAAGTGGAAGAAGGCGATGTCATCGCTTGCGACGAGTGCGGAAGCGAGTACGAGGTGGTCGGCGTTGAACCGCTCGAGTTGTCGCGCGTAGACGACGAACTGGATGAAGACGACGAACCCTACGAAGAAGAAGAGGAAGAAGAGTGAAGACAGGCCGCACAGTATTGTTGGCAGCGACGGCATTTGCCGCGCTGGCCGTGGTTTCAATTGGATCGCGGGATGCACTGATTGCGCCCGAAAGCGCGCAGGCGCAGAATCTTGGCGTGCGCGTGGTGTCGGGCGCGGTGCTGACCGAGGATTCTGAACCTGTGATCGGCGCAACTGTCTTCCTGAAGAACGAGAAGACGAAGGCGATTCGCAGCTATACGTCGACAGAGAAAGGCCACTTTTATTTTGCGCAGGTGAATATGGCGCAGGATTTTGACCTGTGGGCGGAGAAGGGCGGCAAGAAGAGCGCGGTCAAGACGGTAAGTTCCTGGGACTCGCGCAAAACGTTTGTCAGCGATTTGAAGTTGAAATAGATTTTTGAGCAGGGTATTTTCTGGACGCTTTTATTTCCACGAAGCGCCTGGGTTCGCGCGCTGAAGAAGCACGCGGACACAGGCGCTTTTGGTTTTTTAGCTGTCCAGTTTTTTCGCAACCAGCTCATTGAGCAGGGCCGGGTTGGCCTGGCCTTTGGAGGCGCGCATGACCTGGCCGACAAAGAAGCCTGCCATGGTTTTCTTGCCGGCGCGGTACTGCTCGACCTGTTTGGGGTTGGCATTGATGACTTCGTCGATGAGCTTTTCGATTGCCGCGGCATCGGTAATCTGCTGGGGCTTTTCGCGCTCGTAGACGGTGGCGAAGTCTTCGCCTTTTTCAAAACACACATCAAAGAGCTGCTTGAGCTGCTTGGAGCTGATCTTGTCCTCGTCGAGCAGATCGGCGGCGAGTACGATGCCGGCCATCGAAACGGGCGACTGCTCCTGTTCGATGCCCAGAGCTTTGAGGCGGCCGCCGACTTCGCTGATGAGCAGGTTGGCGACGCGGCGGGGATTCTTCGCGGTTTTTGCGGCGGCTTCAAAGCGGTCGGCGAACTCGCGGGAGGCGGTGAGGGTGTGTGCGTCCTTCAGGCTCAGGTCGTAGTCGGCGACCATGCGGGCGCGGCGCGCTTCGGGCAGTTCGGGGAGTTTCTTCTTTGCCTCGGCGAGGAAATCGGCGGAGACGATCAGTGGTGGCAGGTCCGGCTCGGGGAAGTAGCGGTAGTCGTGGGCCTGTTCTTTGGAGCG
>JARLIC010000039.1 GCA_031291905.1 Minisyncoccota bacterium | reverse complement strand
TCACCTCGATCACCTTGATGCGCGGGTCTTCCGATTCCGTCTTGATGCCGACCGTGCCGAACTCGTTCTCGTACACCGTGTCCGCAAAGATCCCCTGGATCTGTTCCGGCCTCGCGTTCGTGGTGACATCCCAATCCTTCGACGTGCGACCGAGCATCATATCGCGCACGCAGCCGCCCACAAGATATGCCTCAAAGCCGTGCTCGGCGAGCGTTTTACAGACCGCGATCACCATCTCCGGCGGCTGGATGGCGGAGGCGGCTTTTTGAAATGATTTTGTAGGCTTCTCTTCTTTCTTCATTAATCTCATTGTATGCGATTATGCGGGCGAGGGAAAATTGACACTCTATAACTTTCTGGGTAGTTTATTGATAGCTGGCTTGAAAGGACAGCGCTTATGAAAACTGAGGGAGGACCAAGAATGGTCACATACAACGCCGGCACCGAACTAAGGATGCTGACGCGAGAGACCATACCGTGCTGGTATGAGTTCGCATTCAAAGGCGTGAACGGCAAAGCCGAGCTCGTGCTCCGCATCCATGCCGATTATGCCGCAGCGGTCAACGGCATCCCGGATGCCCCGATGATCGACCAAATTGAAAAGGATTTCACATTCACCGAATTCGCCGGTATGTTCGGCAAGGATATCGGATTCGAAAAGATGTTGAAATATTTGGGAACCGCGAAAGACGGGTTCCTCGAATACCTGGTGCCCACACCACTCTGCCGGAAAATCACCGACACACCATGCGAGTGGTGTAGTGGCACGGGGAAGGATAGGGGCTACGACGACGAACCCTGTAAATTCTGCGAAGGCGGCAAGGACGTCGTCTATGACTACAAAGAAGCATTCGCGGTCTGTGCATCACTTTCGGTATTCCTGCTCATGCTGGAATTTCCCGATGACATCACGACCACCGCGACGGTCCCGCAACTGCTCACGGTGATCGCCGGCACTACAAGGGGCCGCTCGGGCTGTCCCCTCAGCGGAAGCTACAGCCGTGAATTGGCGTGCTACCTCAGATTGCTCGGGACAATGCCTATCTGGGAAATGGAAGACGCAATGAGAATTGTCTGGGAAAGGATGGATGGAGGAATTCGCAATTTCTACAAACACTCCTTCTCGGCACGCACCCAGGGCGAAAATGGATGGCTTACCATCGACTGCCCCGGCGACGCAACGGGACTCCACCCGAATGATCATTTCAGGCACGAGGACGAGGGTTATAGCTTCACTTGCCACAACCTCGACAACCCCATGCAGCAACTATGTCTACTCGCCGCTCTCGGCGCGCTCAACTATACGGCGCGGAGGGATCGCGGCGAGCGATAAGATGTTTCCCGTACCACACGCCATGCGTGGTACGGGATTTTTTTGATAAATGAACGTGCCGTCGTCCGATAACAAAATGCCGGGCAGTACTTTTAGGACCTTCAGCGTAGCGACCCGGTCCCAAAAGTACTGCCCGGCATTTTGTTATCGGACGACGGCGCCGAATTCCTCCGCGGTCTTCTTCTCGAGCGCGTGATGCATGACGTCCACTTCGTCGTTCGTGAGCGTACGGTCGTTCGAACGGTAGATGACGCGATAGGCATAGCTCTTTTTGTCCGCGCCGAACTTCGCGTCGTTCTCGTACTGATCAATGAGCTCCACCTGTTCCACAAGGTCGCCCGCGATGTCGCGCACGAGGTCGAAGTAATCGTTCGGCGTGAAGGTCTTCGGCACGATGAACGAGATGTCGCGGATGACGGGCGGATACTTGCTGACCTCGACGAACTTGGTACCCATGTGCAGCTGCTTCTTCACGCGCTCGTCGGCCGACCACAACAGACGGATGTCCGGCAGCTCCATGCTGATGATGGCGAGCCGCTCGAGGCCGAAGCCGAATGCCCATCCCGTATAGTTATCCGGATCTACGCCAAGCTTTTTCAATACGCTGCCCTTTACCACGCCGCAGCCGGTGGCCTCGACCCACTTTCCGTCAACCTCCACCTCCATCTCCAGACTGGGATCCGTGTAAGGGAACGTGTCCTTGTTCAAGCGATATTTTACGTCGGGTCCGAACACGGCGATGGCGATGTTCTTCAATGCCTCTTCCAGATCCGTCTGCCCGATCGTCTTCATGGCCTTCGGCGCCAAATACCAACCGTCGATCTGATGGAACACGTTCATGTGGTGCCGGTCGATCTCGTCCTTCCGATACACCTTGCCATAACTGAAGCAGCCGACGGGCTTATTGGCCGCAATACGCTCCTTCACCTCGGGCTCGTTCAAATAGTAATACCACATGACCGTGGTTTGGGTCCGAAGGATGTCCTTGTCGTCGACATAATACGTATCGGATTTGCTCCTTGCAGGATGATCCTGGGGAAAGTCGAAAAGGTCAAAACCGATGCTTACCGGGACGACCTCCGGTGTCTGTATCGTGTCGAGCTCTTTGAAATAGTCGGTGGCAAGGATCCGCGCCACGATCTCATGGATCGGGCTGCCCGGCGTACGCGAAAGATCGGGCATGGCCAGATAGCGCTTCATTCGTGCCGCCTCTACGTCGGTGCGCTCCGCGAGCGTCCGCAACGCCTTCTCCTGCTCGTCCAAAGAGATCTTATATTCCATGATAGTGAATAGTATAAACCAATATTAAAAGACGATAAAGCGGTTTGATTTGTGTCGCGGTGCGTGCTTTCCAAAAGGTGTCTCGGAGCCGCGAAGGCGACGAATCAAACTACCTTGTAGCTTACTTCCCTCACCCCTTCCACCTCCTTCATCCTTGCCGCGATCTTCTCTATCTTCTTCCTGTCGCCGGTCTGGATCTCCACGCGGTTGAGATGGAGCTTGCCTCCTTTCGCACTCTCGGTATGGAAGCTCAAAATGGCGACGCGCGCCTGCGCGATGACGCCCGAAAGGTCCTTGATGAGCCCCACGCGGTCCACCACCGTGATCTTAAGTTCCGCGCGCGAAGGCGCCTTCGCCGCCACCCACGCGGGCGACCCCATTTTTTTCCGGAGCGCGAGACGGATATGGTCCATCGCCACCGTGGTCTTCACGAAGCGCAACCAGTCCTCCGACGGCTTCTTGCCCTTTTGGGTGACGATGGTCACCACGTCGCCCGACTTCAGGGCGTGGTCGAGCGGCACCACCACGCCGTTCACCCTCGCGCCGATCGCCGAATTCCCGATCTCCGAGTGGATGTGGTACGCAAAATCGATCGGCGTCGCGCCGGCGGGAAGGTCGAACACGTCGCCGCGCGGCGTCACCGCGAAGATGCGATCCTGGAAGAAGTCTATCTTCATCGATCGCATGAACTCCTCCGGGTCGGTCGTCTGGCCGGTGAATTGCTCCTGCCAGTTCTTAAGCTGCTGGACCCACTTGAGTTCGGCCGCCAGCTTCTGCCCGGAAATGCGCTCACCACCCTTCGGCGCGCCCCCCGCCTGGCGCTGTTTGTAAAGCCAGTGCGCCGCAACGCCGTATTCGTTCTCGTCGTGCATCGCCTGCGTGCGGATCTGTATCTCGATCGTCTTGCCGCCGGGACCGATCACCGTGGTGTGGAGGCTGCGGTACGCGTTCGGCTTCGGCATGGCGATGTAGTCCTTGATGCGGCGCGGCAGGGGCGGCCACATCTCGTGGATCACGCCGAGCGCGGCGTAACATTCGGGAAGGGTGTCTACGATGACGCGCATCGCGACGAGGTCGAAGATGCGGCCCATATCCATGTCGCGCTTCAGGAGCTTTTTATAGAGGCTGCTGTAGCGCTTCGCGCGGATCTCGATGTCGAGCGGTTTGATGCCGTGCTTCGTGAGCAGTGCCTCCACCTCCGGCTTGATCTTCTCGAGATATTTAAGCCGCTGTTCATAATGCTCCTTTGAGATCGAGAGCAACCAGCGGTATTCCTGCGGGAACATGTACGGGAACGCGAGGTCCTGCAGCTCGCCGCTCAGGTTGTGCATACCGAGGCGGTACGCGAGCGACGCGTAGATCTCGTCGGTCTCGAGCGCGATGCGCTTCTGCTTCGCGGGCGGCAGGGCGCCGAGCGTCTGCATGTTGTGCAGTCGGTCGGCAAGCTTGATGAACACGACGCGCAGGTCCTCCGAAAGCGCGAGTACCATCTTGCGGAGATTCTCCGCCTTGCTCGTCGTCTCGTTCTCCGCCCCGCGATATTTGATGTGGCCGAGCTTCGTCACGCCGTCCACGAGGAACGCGACCTCGTCGCCGAACTCCTTTTTGATCGTCTCGAGCGGCACGCCGGTGTCCTCCACGGTGTCGTGCAAAAGCCCGGCCGCGATCGTCGCGTCGTCCAGATGCCATGTATGCAAAATTTCCGCCGCCGCGAGCGGGTGGACGAAATACGGTTCGCCGCTCTTGCGCAGCTGTCCTTTGTGCGCCTTCTCGGCGAACGCGTACGCACGGGCGATCAGGCCGCCCGGCTCTTTTTTCACGATCTCCTTTATCGCACTCGCCGTTGCCATGTATCCATTAAACACCAAACGGCGGAAATCCCAAAGCCGGCCCGCCGCCCGTCCCCTCCGCCGCGCGATTGACCGTTCGTCGGGCATTGTGCTAAAAGATAATCAGCAGGACAGGAAAAACGAAAGGTGGCCAATATGTTCGATCTGCCGAGGATGGCAAAGATAATCAGCGATCCCGTGTACGGACCCGTCGAGATCGCCCCCGTACTCCCGATGGTCGGGGCGAGGGAGTTCGACGCGCTCCGTGGAAAATACCAATTGAGTCTGAGCTCGCTCGTCTTTCCGTCGGCAACGCACACGCGATTCGCACACAGCATCGGGTCATACCATGCGACGCGCCTGCGCACCGACCGGTGGATAAAGCTGGGGCTCATCAACCAGGAAGAAGGCGATGCGAGCTGCGCACATGCCCTGTACCACGACATCGGGCATGCCGCATTCTCGCACGTGACCGAGGACCTTTGCCCTATCGGGCATAAGGAGATGGGGGTCATCCACGCGGAAAATCTCAGAACGGAGATCGAGGCGTGCGGGATCAACCATGACTTGCTGATGAAGCTCCTCCGCCACGAACATCCACTATGGACCGCGGTGGCCGACAAGAATATCGGCACGGAGAAGCTGGATTATCTCGAACGCGACGGACTTGCAACCGTCCAGGACCGCCCGATGGGGATCTCGACGCTCAGAAGTTACGTATACTTTCTCGACGGAAAGATCGTCGTCGACGCAAAGGCAAGCGAGTTCGCGATCTTCGCGCAGAACTTCTATATGGAAATGTACAAAAGCGTATATTTCCGTAAGTCGCTTGTCATTGCGCAACGGATGTTCCAGAAGATGGTCCATCACCTCATCGTCGCGGGAGAACTGATCCCGCACGGACTCTTCACCCTGACCGATGCCGAGCTTTTGGCGATAGCATTCTTCTCGGATGACACCGCTGTCCGGACGATGTACGACCTCCTTCGGCGGCGTGAGCTGTTCAAGGAAGCGGTGGTGTTCCGTCCCGAAGCGTTCGCTTACGAAACGCGGATCGTCGATAAACCGATCGACGTTCGTCCACTTTCGGGAGGCGAGATGCGCAAGTTGGTGGACTCACCCCTTCTTCAAAAGGCCAACCATGCGAGCCTCGAAGCGATCGAGGGGACGATCGCCGACTGCGCAGGCATTCCGCGGGATGCGGTATTGCTTGTGCCGGTATTCAACCCGGAACGGTTCGAAGCACAAGACGTCAATGTGCTTCACGGAAGCCAGCGCAAGATCCAGTCCCTCAGGGAACTGCGCCCCAACCACTTCCTCGCAATGGAGGAAACGGCACGGTCGTACACCGCATTGCGCGTCTGCACGCTCAAGGAACACCGGGAAAGGCTCTCTTCCCCCGCAATCGCGGAGAAGATCGCCTCACTGCTGTTCGGGCTTGCGACATAGCACCGAAACATCGAAGCGTACACGGAGAACCTCTCCTTGTACGCTTTTTTATACCGGTCCCGACCGGCGCTACTCTTTGTTCCCGCCAAGCTTCCTCAGGATATTCTCGAGCTCTTCCTCGGAGAAGAACGTGATGCTGATACTGCCGTTGTGCGCGGTCTTGCGGATCTCGACCGGCGCGCCGAGCTCCGTCGAGAGCTCGTCCTTCATCATCTTCACCTCCGGCGCCAGACGTACTTCCTGGAGCGGCGGGCGTCCGCGGCGGGCCACGGGCGCGGCATCGCCGGCACTTTCACTATTATTGATACCCATACCCGTCCCGTGCGGCATGCCGCCGTTCGCGCCGCTGCCGCCGAGGAACGCCATCCGCTGGATGCGCTCGCGCACGTCGCGCGTCGTCAGCTTGTTCTCTATTATCTCCCGCAGCAGCTGCCGCTGGGCGCCCGGATCCTCCATCGCGAGCAGCATACGCGCGTTGCTCTCCGACACCTCGCCCCTTTCGAGCGCGTTCTGGATGTCCTCCGGAAGGTCGAGCAGGCGCACCGCGTTCGCCACCACCTCGCGGCTCTTGCCGAGCTTCGCCGCGATCTCGCGCTGGGTCATGCGGAACTCTTCCTGCAGACGTTGGAAGGAGCGCGCGAGCTCGATGGGGTTCAGATTCTCCCTCTGGATGTTCTCGATGACGCCGAGCTCGAGCTTCTCGCGCTCGAGGTTCACGTTGCGCACGATCGCGGGCACGCGCGGCAGGCCGAGCAGCTTGGCCGCCATAAAGCGGCGCTCGCCCGCGATGATCTGATATTCGACGTCGATGCCGTTTGAGGATTCCCTCTTCACCTGCGACACGACAATAGGCTGGAGCATGCCGAACTCGCGGATCGAATTGGCAAGCTCGCGGAGTGCGTCCTGGTCGAAGTTGCGGCGCGGCTGGTCCGGATTCGGCTCGATCTTGTCGAGCTCGATGTGGAAAATGGATTCCTGCGCGAGCTCATCCTTCTTCTGGGGATGCAGCTGGTGCTGAAGTTGAGGTTGCGATTGAAGCTGCGGTTGCGTTTGTGGCAGCGGCCGTGGTTGCGAATTCTGGTTTGCGTTCGCGTTCGAACCCGCCCCGGGATCCTGCCCCTGGTTCCCCTTCTGCGGTATCAACGATTCAAGCCCTTTGCCCAGCATATCAATAGTTTAGAGTATTTGGCCCCAATGGTTAAATGTTGAAATTCCCGAAGTTCTCGCTCGCGACGGCCTCGTTCGCCGGATCCAGCTGCGCCTCCTGCGCGACGATCTCCTTTGCCAACCGCTCGTACGCGATCGCGCCCGGCGAATCGGGGCGGTACAGCATGATCGGCTTCGAGAAGCTCGGCGCCTCGGCGAGCGCGACGGCGCGCGGGACCTCCACGTCGAACACGTGGTGCGGGAAATGCCGCCGGATGTTCTTCGACACCTCGCGGCTCAGGTGCTCGCGCTTGTCGAACATCGTGATGACCGCGCCCGTCACGCGGATCGCGTGCTGCATGTTGTCGCGGATGAGGTTCACCGTCTCGAGCAACTGTCCCAATCCTTCAAGGCTGTAATATTCCGTCTGCACGGGGATAAGTACCTCGTCCGCCGCGATCATGCCGTTCACCGTGAGCAGGCTGAGGCTCGGCGGAAGGTCGATCAGGATGTAATCGTACTCGTGGCGCACGCGGTTCACGAACTTGCGCAGGAAATATTCGCGCTCTGGCGCATCGACAAGCTCGATTAGCGCGCCCGCAAGATGCGGCGCGGACGGCACGAAGTGGAAATTGTAGATCATACTCGGACGCACGATCTGCGCGAACTCCGCCGCGCCGAGGATGCCGTGATAGATGCTCAACCCTTCCGGCGTCTGGAGATGCCCGAGCGCCGAGCTCGCGTTCGCCTGTGGGTCGAAGTCGATGAGCAGCACGCGCTTGCCGAGGGCCGCGAGATAGGCGCCCAAATTGACCGTCGTGGTCGTCTTTCCGACGCCGCCTTTCTGGTTGCAGATCGCGATCACGCGTGCCATATTGCCTTGATTTTACCATAAAATTTCGATAAACTCGAAGGGGTCGGATAAATAGCAACGCCCGGGTGGCGAAATGGTTAACCGCGTTGGACTCAAAATCCAATGGTCGCAAGGCCTTGAGGGTTCGACTCCCTCCCTGGGCACCATATCAAGAAAGATTAAAAGAATATTAAAGCGAGCTTGACGATAGGCTCCTATCCTTTATTATTCCTATAAGGTTTAAATTCCGGGACAAAGAGTAATCTTTGTCCGAAAAGGCTTCGGCCATTACCCCTCCTATCGAGGGGACGATTGCAAAGAAAATAAAACAGTTTGTAAAACAGGATACCCTTTCGGGTATCCTGTTTTACCAATGTGCCGATGGCAGGGATCGAACCTGCGACCTTGGCCTTATGAAAGCCCTGCTCTACCACTGAGCTACATCGGCATCCGATGCCCGCAAAAACAGAATAACTATAGGGGAAATACCGGATTTTTTCAATTTCCCGGCAGGGGCGTGATATACTTTCCTTATGCCACACAAAACCTCCGTTCCGCCCGCGCTTTTCGAGACCTATCTCGCCATGATCAAAAACAGTCCGGGCTCGAACCTTTTCCGCAACGCGTACTTCGTCATCGACGGCAAAAAACAGGATGTGCTGCGCGACGGCGATCTTTCGTGCGCGGTCTATGTCTCGTCGGTCCTGCGCCTCACCGGTCTCATCCCCGAAACCCATACCACCGTGAAAGGGACCGTGGAGGCCATGAAGAAGGCGGGGTGGCGGCCCATCAAAAAACCGAGGGTCGGGAGCGTCCTCGTGTGGGGTGCGAAGACGTTCAAGAAAAGCGGCGAGACCCACAATCATATCGGCTTCTCAATAGGCGACGACAAGGCAGTGAGCAACAACTCGAAAAAACGGTCGCCCGCGATCCATCATTGGACATTCGGCACGGCACAAGGCCAACCGAAACGGGTCGTCGAGGCCATATATTGGAACAAGAAGCTGGGATAGCGAACAAAACGAATACGGACATCAGGATATAATCGGGCTCGCCGGATTGTAAGAAAAGGCGAGTATCCATGTCTACCCCAATAGGAGACTTTCAAACCGATCAAACCGGTATCAAGGAGAAGGCCTATCTTGAGGCGTACGAGGAGAACATGCCCCGTATTTTTCGGCATATTGCTTCCCGGGTCAGCGATCGGAAAATTGCGGAGGACCTCACCTCGGAGACCTTTTTCCGGGCATGGGATTATATCCGCAAAGGAAGCGAGGTCGAGAACATGAAGGCGTTCTGCTTCAAGATCGCGAACAATCTGGTCGTCGATCATTACCGCTCGAAACGTCCGTTCCTTCCGATAGAGGATGCGGACAATTTTGTGTCGTCGTCGCGGGCCGAAGGAGACCCGGAACTGCAGGTCGAGCTCGCCCTGCTCCGTTCCCACCTCGCCGACCTTCCTTCGGATTACGGCGCCATCCTCACCTACCGGTATATTGACGACCTCGATATCTCGGAGATCGCAACGATAACCGGAAAATCCCATACGCATGTGTATGTCCTGATCCACCGGGCCAAGAATGCACTGAGAAAGAAATTCGAAAGGATATCCCGATTTTCATGAAACCGAAAAAAATCCTCAAAAAAATACGTGAAGGACGCGGGCCGAGCGACGAATTCCGGCACGAGCTCGAGAGGTCCCTCAGGGTTTACATGAAGGATAATCCTCCCCTGCCCGACGCAGAACTTGCCGCGGGCGGAAGGGTCCCCGCCTCCGGCGCGTGGAAATTCGGAAAGGGAGTGGCCGCCGCGCTCGCGACCGTCCTCATACTGTGCGCGGGAGCGGTCGGCACCGTGTTCGCCGCACAACAGGCGCTACCGGGCGATGCGCTCTACGGGATCAAGCTGGCGGCGGACCAGCTCTCGGTCGACATCACCCGATCGCCGGCCGTTCGCGTGAACGTCGCCAACCGACGCATTGACGAGATCGCGCAGGCGCTCGCAGCCCCGTCGGCGAACACCGGACGCGTACAGGAGGACATACAAAGCGCACTGCAACAATATCGATCGGTCCTACAGGAAGGCGCGCACGAAGGAACGAATCCCGCTCCGGTATCGTCTTCCCCCGTCGTCACTGCCGCATCTTCCTCCGTCACTTCATCATCCTCTTCGTTGTTCCCTTCGGCGTGGAAGGCGCGTGAAGACAATGAAGGGAGTCGGGAGGAAAATATCGTGCAGCCTTCCCACACGACCGCGACAAGCTCATCCTATCGGAACGGCGACGATCGGAGTGATAACGGGGAAGAGCAAAACGGTAGTAATGTAGTACCCGTTGCCGCACCGACATCCACTGCGGGTGTCGTTGCCGGAACGAGCACCACCGATCGCGCCGTATATCCACAAAAAGAAGAACAGGAGCAAGAGCGGGAGAACAAAAACACCGCGATCGAACTTCCGACGACAACGACGGCGAGCGCAAGCACCACTTCTCCTTCCTCCACATGGAGAGCGGATGGTGACAAGAGCAAAGAAGATCATACCGGCAACTACGCCAACGACGATGACGACATGGACATGAAGATCCATTCATCGTCGACCTCGGAATCGGATTAAACATCATGAAGATAAATCTTTTTTATGTGACGGCAGGCGTGGCCGCGATCGCGGGAGGATGGACGGCGTACGCGGTCTATTTTCGGCCCGCACCCATTCCTCCTTCCGCAAATCTCACCGCGGCGGCCGTGGTCTCCATGACCGCGGAAACTTCCACGGCATCCTCCATTGCGACCACATCCGTGCCGGTGCCAACACCGGCGCCCGCACCGGCCACATCCAGATCCGCCGCGAGCGCCGCTCCCGCGACCTCCGCCGCATCCGCTCCCTCGGTGCCGACCGGCCTTGCGGCGATTGCGATCACCGATTCCACGATCGACCTCTCATGGGGCGCTTCGTCGGATGCGGCGGGAGTGACGGGATACAAAATATTCATGAACGGGAAAGAGGTCGGTGTAACGCCTTCCCAGCGGTTCGAGGCCGCAAAATTACAAGCTTCCACCGCGTATTCGTTCACCGTCGCGGCATACGACCAGAAGGGTGTCGCGTCCGCGCAATCGGCGGCGATCAATGCCACCACCTTCGCCCCGCCGGCGCCTTCCTCGACCCCGATATCCGCGTCCACATCATCCACGCCGGCAGCCACTCCCGCAGCAACGCCGGCGGCCGACACCACTCCGCCATCCGCACCGGGCGGTCTTGTCGCCACGGTGATATCTTCCTCGGAGATCGATCTTTCGTGGACCGCGTCGACGGACAACACCGGCGTCACGGGATATGAGATCTACGTGAACGGGACCTTTGTCGCCACCTCGAGCGCGACGACCTATCGGAACACCGGACTCACCTCGGGAACGGCGTACACATTCGCGGTCGCCGCATACGACGCCGCGGCAAACGTGAGTGCACAATCGGCGAACGCGAGCGCGACGACCGTCACGCCCTCAACGTCCAACAATACCACCTCGACCGCCACCTCCACGGTGGACACCGTCGCGCCCGTCGTGACCATCACCTCGCCCGCCGCCGGCGCCACCGTTTCCGGCGTCATAACGGTATCCGCCTCCGCATCCGACAACACGGGCGTCACGAAACTGGAGCTCTATCTTGACGGCACGCTCAAGGGCACCGACCCCACCTCGCCCTATTCGTTCCAGTTGAACACCGCCTCGCTTTCCAACGGAATGCATTCCTTCACCGCAAAGGCCTACGATGCCGCGGGCAACATCGGCACGGCCTCCGTCCAGGTGACCTCGGCGAATTCCGTCGCGACGTCGACGCCGACCACCACATCCACTTCCACTTCTTCGACCACGCCCCCGTCGGCACCGAAAAATCTTGCCGCGGCGGCCGCATCCTCCTCGGAGATCGACCTCACATGGGCCGCTCCCTCCTCGCCCACCAACGGCATCACGGGCTATCAGATATTCAGGGACAGCCACCCCGTCGGCCTGAGCACGACCACCTCGTACCACGACACCGGACTCACCGCGTCGACCACCTATTCGTATACCGTCCGCGCCTATATCGGCACGGCCGCCGACGATCCGGGCGCACAGTCGGCGGGCGCGGGCGCGACGACGAACGGCGGATAGCCCGACCACCATGACACATGAAGACATTCTATTTTTCGACATTATTACTGATAGCGCTGATCGGCGCGGGGATATATTTTTCCGCGACGTATCAGGCGCCCACGCCCGCACCGATGGTCGCGGCGACCTCGACCATCTCCATGACGACCGCCGTGCCGCCGCCCCTGAAACTGCCGTCGTCCGACCCTGTGCCCGTCACCGCAACCCGGACGCCGCCTCCTTCGGCCGCGCCCACGCCCGCCGCCCAAGCGCCGGGGGCGCCGCAGGACCTCGCGGTCGATGTCTCCTCCCCGACACAGGCCGATCTTTCATGGACGCCGCCGGCCGGTAGTTCCTCGGTGTTGGGCTACGCCGTGTACCGCAATTTCTCCGAGATCGGCCTCACGCCGGATGCGATCTTCTCCGACACCGGTTATTCCTCCCAGTACACCTACTCTTACAGCGTGACCGCATACGACAAGAACGGTCTTCAATCCGCCTACTCCCAGGTGGTAACGATCGCCGGAGATCTCGGAACCCCGCCGGCATCGACATCAACGGCCGTTGCCGTAGCACCGCCGCCGACCCCCGCGCCAACACCGAGTCCGACGCCGACGCCTTCGCCTTCGCCGAAACCGGCGCCGAGCCCGAGCCCTTCTCCCGCACCGAGCGCATCGTCGTGCGGCAGCGGAGGCGCATGCACGGCGGCGCAGATCGCCACCCACAATACGCGTGGCGATTGCTGGGTATATCTGAGCCAGATCAACAAGGCCTACAACATCACCGCGTACGTACAGAATCCGAGCCAGCATCCGGGCGGCGACGTGATCGCGTCCCATTGCGGCACCGATATCTATAGTTACTTCCTCGGCACTGCGGGCGGACACACCCATTCGAGCTATGCGCTGAACACCGTCCTTCAGGCGTACTATATAGGACCAATGCAATGATGAAGATCCAAACCGAACGGCTCAAAAGAATGTTCGTCGAACCGCGCGTTTCCTACGGCGTGTTCTTCGCCGGCATTGTCCTTATGGCGGCCGTAAGTTTTGCCGCGATCGTATCGGGTTACGACCGCGCGCTCCTCGAGCCCACACCCGTCGCTTCCCTCCACGACGCGATCGGCGAAACGATGACCGCTGCGGACGTGGCGTTCACCGTGAACGGTTTCCGCACCGACGCCAAAGGGGTCCCCGGCCTTTCGCCGATGCCGGGCTATGAATTCCTCATCCCCGCGGTCACGCTCACGAACAATACCGGTGCGGACCTCGAGATGATCCCCCTCCTCTACTTCTATATCAAAGACTCCGAGGGCAATGTATATCATCCGACCGCCGCACCCATAATGACCGATCAGCTCACCGGTCCGATCCTGCCCGGCGAAACGGTCCGTGAAGAGATAGGGTTCGAGGTGCCTCTCGGCATCGACCGGCCCGCACTCTACTTCGAGCGCGGGACCCCGGGCCATCCCGTCGTCGCCGTCGATCTCACTGACGCCGGCGCATCCTCCACCACGATCAAATGATACTGGACCTCGTATTCAAGCCGCCCTCCATGGCGGGGCTCAGGAAATTCCTCATCCTTTTCTTTTTTTTCGGCAACATCCTTCTCGTCACGTACCTATGGTTCGTGAATTCGAACTTCTACATCTATACCCCGGCGCCCGGCAATCTTTATATCGCGTTCGGCAGGATCTTCGGCCTTTGGGCGGAGCTCTTCCTGCTCACCGAGCTCATGCTCATCGGCAGGATCACCTGGTTCGAGAATCTTTTCGGATTCGACACGCTGAACACCATCCACCGGTGGATCGGCTACAGCATCTTCTCGCTCTTCATCGCGCACCCGCTCTTCCTGACGATGGGTTACGCGGCACAAAGCGGCACATCCTTCCTGGCGCAATTCATGGACTTCATACAGAACCGGGACGGGGTCCTGCTCGCCGCGATCGCCGTCCTCATATTCCTCTATGTCATATTCATTTCCGCGTTCGTGAGGAAAAGGATCCATTACGAGACATGGTATTTCTCGCATCTCTTCACGTATGCGGCCATAGGCCTCGCCCTTCCCCACCAGCTGGGAACCGCGGACCTCATCGGCGGCTGGCCTCTCTATTATTGGTACGTTCTGAATTTTGCCGTGTTCGGCCTGGTGCTTCTCTACCGGTTCCTGCGCCCGCTCGCGCGCTTCGCCTACCACCGCTTCACCGTCCGGAGCGTGGTACGGGAGGCGCCGGGCATCACCTCGGTCTACATCACCGGCAGACACATGGACCGCTTCAGATTCCAAGCCGGCCAATACGCGAACATCAACCTGCTCGCACGCGGCATGTGGTACACGCATCCGTTCTCGTTCTCCTCCGCGTATAACGGCGAATTCATCCGTGTCACCATAAAGGAGGTCGGCGGCTATACCGCGAAGATCGCGGAGGTCAGGCCGGGGACGCGCGTCATCATCGACGGCCCGCTCGGCCTCTTTGTGGAAGCGCGCTCGAAGCGCGACAAATATCTCTTCCTCGCCGGAGGCATCGGCATCACCCCGCTACGGTCCATGATCGAATCCCTCGCGAAGGAACGGAAGGACATCGTCCTTATGGCCACCGCGAAGACCGCGGACGGCTTCGTGTTCAGGGACGAGATCGCCAGGCTCCAAGAGATCGATCCATTCATAAAGGTACATCTCATCGTAAGCACACCGGCACCCGGCTATGAAACGGGCCGCGTGGACAAGGAGAAGATCGTCCGCCTCGTCCCCGACTTCTTCAGCCGCGAGGTGTTCCTGTGCGGCCCGCCGCCCATGATGCAATCCGTCGTTGAGAATCTCGCCGAGATCGGCTTCAACGCCAAGAACATCCATTTCGAGAATTTCGCGTTCTAGGACCCGCGCGGCCGCGGTGCCGTGTAAGGAATCCGCCACCGCCATGTCTTCCCTTATGGCGTACGTTTTGCGCGGACGCGTTTGTATCACCAACCCTAAAAGGTCGCTTTACGACAATAACCAATCAACGCAGCAATAAATTCAACAACCACACACATGAAAAAAACATTCACCAAAAGAACGCTGACATTCGCTCTGGCGGCGATGACCGCCGCAGGCTTCACGGGATGGGGAGTCTTTGGCGCGGAGGCCGCCACCAGCTACACGGCGGCGCAGGTCGCCGCGCACAACACAGCGGCGGATTGCTGGCTGATCATCAGCAACCAGGTCTATGACGTGACGAACTTCATCCCGATCCATCCGGGAGGCAATGCGATCGTTGCGTACTGCGGCACCGATGCCACGGCGATATTCGATTCGATCCATGGCACGACGGGCACCGCAGCCAGCCTGCTCCCGACCTATCTCATCGGCAGCCTGGGCTCCGCAACCAGCACGACCTCTACCGTGCTGACCGCGCCGGGCAATCTCCTGGGCACGCCCTCGACGTCTTCGGTCGCCCTTAGCTGGGTCGGATCGGCCGGCGGGACCGCTCCCATTACCTACACTGTACTGAAGAACGGGGCGAGTATAGGCACCACGACCGCAACGACGTTCGCGAGCACGGGGCTTGCGACCTCGACCGCCTATACCTTCGCCGTGGCGGCGACCGATAGCGCGACGCCGACCTCAAGCACCGCAACATCCTCGGCGATCACCGTAACGACCCTCGCGAGCGCGACGGCCACGGGCGGCGGAGAAAACGAAAATGAGCTGGAGAACGAAACCGAAATAGAGAACGAGGGCGGAGGCTCCACTACGAGCACAACACCGACCTCAAGCCCCCTCAGCGCGCCCGCCAACTTCAGGGGCACGCCTTCGACGTCATCGATCACCCTCATCTGGATCGGGTCGGCCGGCGGCTCCGGGCCGGTGACCTACACGGTACTGAGGAACGGGACGGCCGTGGGGACCACGACCGCAACGAGCTTTGTGAGCACCGGACTCTCAACATCGACCGCCTACACCTTTGTGATCAAGGCGACCGATAGCGCGACGCCGACGCCCCACACCGCGTCGTCCGTTCAGATCACCGTAACCACCCTCGCGGGCAGCACGACCACGGGCGGCGGAAGTGGGAGTGGTGGCAGTGGTAGCGGCAACGGCGGCGAAAGCGAAAACGAGAACGAGACGGAGAACGAACATGTCTCCACGAGCACTCCGCCGACCTCAACGGGAGGACACGGCGATCATAGCGGCCATGGCAGCGGACAGAGCCACGACGACTAGGATCGACCCGCGAAGCGGCAATAAAAAAACACGGCTTTGGGGAGCCGTGTTTTTTTACCTTGGTACCTTGACAAAGCAAGGTACCTTGCTAGAATGATTATATGTCCGCTATTGAAGACAAATTCGATCCGATCCGCAAGGGCTTGCTCGAGTTCGCGGTACTCACTGTGATCGCGCGCAAAAAAGTATATGCCGCCGACATCCTCGCCATACTCGGCGCCACGGAGTTCCAAACCCAGGAAGGCACGCTCTATCCCCTCCTCTCGCGCATGCGCCGGGAAGGGACCGTCGAATACGAATGGGTGGAATCCGATGTAGGTCCGCCGCGGAAATATTACCGCCTGACGGAAAAAGGCGAAGGTCAGCTCGAGGCGATGCACGATTATTGGCAGAAACTCTCAAAAATACTCAAACAGAAATAACATCATGAACAAAGTCGCAACAATAAATCTGAATGGCAGGGCATATCAGGTGGAAGAGACGGGCTACGACGCCCTGCGGAACTATCTCGACCGGGCGGCCGAAAAACTGAAGGACGATCCCGATAAGGCCGAGATCATGTCCGATTTCGAGCAGGCCGTGGCCGACAAATGCGACGCGCGCCTCTC
>JARLIC010000038.1 GCA_031291905.1 Minisyncoccota bacterium | reverse complement strand
CGCGAGAACCTGTATGCGTGGGGCAAGGGCAGCGAGATCGTGATCGTACTCGACCGCGTGCATCTGCCGCATGAAGAGAAAGGCCTGACGCTTCGGCAGATCGACGCGATCCTCGAGTTGCAGCTCTACAGACTGACGCAGCTTTCGATCGACGAATTGCTTACCGAATTGAAGACAGTGCGCGAGCGGATTGCGGAGTATGAGTCGATATTGGCCAGCGAAGCCAAGCTGCGCTCGGTGATTGTGAAGGAACTGGAAGAGGTTCGCGACAAGTTCGGCGACGCGCGGCGCACGCAGATTATTGACGAAAGCGCCGAACTGCAGCTTGAAGACTTGATCGCCGATGAGCAGGTTGCCGTGACGGTGAGCCACCAGGGTTACCTGAAGCGGACGCCAATCTCGATCTATCGCTCACAGCGGCGCGGTGGCGCAGGCCGCATGGGCATGAAGACGCGCGAGGAAGATTTTGTCTCGCAGCTCATCGTGGACTCGACGCACGCGTTTCTGCTCTGCTTTACCAACACTGGGCGCGTGTACTGGCTCAAGGTGTACGAGGTTCCCGACGTGGGCGCCGCAGGCAAGGGCAAGTCGATGCAGAGCCTGCTCGATCTGCAGCCGGGCGAAAACGTCCGCGCCATTCTGCCTGTGCGCGATCTTGAAGAAGAGGGCAAGTTCATCTTCTTCGCTACGCAAAAGGGAAGGGTAAAGAAGACGCCGCTCAAGGACTTCTCGAATGTGATGGCGCGCGGCATCATCGCCATCGGCATCGACAAGGACGACGAACTGGTTGCGGCGCGCATCACCGACGGCTCGCAACTGGTCTTCCTCGCCACGCACCTCGGCATGGCGATCCGCTTCGACGAGAGCGACGTGCGTTCCATGGGACGTCCGGCGGCCGGCGTGCGCGGCATCGCGCTGGCCAAGAACGACTATGTGGTAGGAACGGCAATTACTCCCAAGGAGCATGCGCCGGGCGACTATCGCATTCTCTCGGTAACGGAAAATGGCTTTGGCAAGCGCACCGATGT
>JARLIC010000037.1 GCA_031291905.1 Minisyncoccota bacterium | reverse complement strand
CCAAAACCCCAAAACCCCAAAACCCCAAAACCCCGCCGAAACGCAGACCGCCACTAAGCTCAACGTGGGCGACAACCTGTCGCTCTAGCATGTCGAGGCACTATAATAAAGACGCGCCAATAAACCGACGCTATATACTCCTGTGTGCAATATATTCAGCACTATCTACTCGAGGCGGATCGAGAATGGTGTAACAGAACATTATGCTGGTTTAATGAAGGACCTTATTTCTTCTGTCTGACATAGCCGATGGTCGAACCGGTTCTGCCGGTGGAGCAGGTGTGCTGGCCGCGCACCTTGAGTCCCCACATATGTCTCATATCACGTTGCAGTCTGATCTTGCGCATGCGCTCGAGACCCTCACCAACGATTCTCACGGAGTTTGGTGTCACATCCGTTGGAAACCAACTAGTCCACGGTGACAACTTAAGATTACGATGTAGTCCTTGCGATCGCGCTTGCGGTTGTAGAGCCAGCTCGGGATCCGACTGAAATCGAGCATAGAGGTAGGGATAGCGTGGCCTAAGGAATGAGGAGTAGAGGGTACCCTGGGGATCGGCGACGATTTCGTTGAGCCCGTTCACTTCATCGGGGGTCAGCTCGCCAGCCCGCCTGGTTGAGTCAATTCTCGCCACCTTCAGCATCACGTGAGCCAAACCCAGTCTCAGCCGCAGTTTTGTCCTTATATTCGTCGCCGCGTGGAAATACGAAGGCCAATGCCCTTGACGATGCTCAGGGCGAATCCCACCTCGGCTGCACGCTTTCGGATTGTGTTCATAGAGAGACACCTTCATGGTTCACTTGATGTTGCTGTTGAAGATACGGAAGACGTGGATGAACTGGCCTTCCTCCACCAGTCTTATGGCGCTCTTGCTTTCTGACATTCTCACCCTTATCCTGTATAATAAATTATACGCATCGCAGAAATATATGAATGATACACCACAGACAGACCGTCGGCGCGTCTTATCCCCTTGACTCATTCGTTCCCCTCACACTATTCACGTTGATGATCAGCACAACTCTCACCCTGCACAAACTGCGGCTTTATACCCAAATTCAGAGTTACGATTAATGCTTGGCCGCGCCACCGCAGATGGGACAGACGGGCTGCTTGAGAACCTCGAAGCGGACGCTCTCGCCCGTGCTGACGGAGAAGACCAGCCGCTGGAACGAGATCTTCTCCAGCTCCGGGTCCTGCAGCATGTACGTCGAATATCGGGCGACCATCATCTGGGCACACATGCCGGCGAGGTAGGCGTTGGACTGGCCCACAGAGTTGTTGTTCTGCGGGATGAATGACAGGTCCTTGATCGCGCAGATCTTGTCTGGTGTCAGCTCCTTCACTACCTCCGGCTTCAGGTTGGTGAGCATGCACTTCACGCAGCCGAGCGTTGTTTCCGGCTTCACAAAGTCAACGCTGACCTGCTGCAAGAAGGTTCCGCCCAGGACGTAAGGCAGTTTGTAGGCTATTGCAACAGCCTGCACTGCCACGTTGAAGTAGTCGCCCAAATCGATCAGGTTAAAGATGACCGTGGATTTGCCGGCGAGCTTGACGATGGTGGGCCACTCCTTGAGGGCACATATGCGATGGGCCTCGATCTCTGTCCCGCCCACGTTGTGCCACCTCTGGAGATTCTCTGCGGCCGCCTTGACCTTGGACTTTCCCACATCCTCCCTAACGCATGTTCGCTATCTTCAGCCGAATACGCAGTGTATAGCGACTCTCGGCTTAGGTTGGACTTGTCGACCACGTCGCGGTCCACCAAAATTATCTTCTTGACCCCCATCCGGCACAGCGTCATGGCCACCGTGCACCCCAGCCCGCCCGTCCCCAGCACCAGGCAAACCTACATCCAATGATCTCTTGACTGGAACCAACCTGACCCGCTACGACCGCCTGCTTCCAGTTCGGGATGCGCGTTTGCTGGTCGAATATCAGCTCCGTGTCCGTGGTCGCAGGTTGCTGGTTCTTTGCGTCTTCTTCCTCTGTATCGTCCACTTCAACGAAATCAGTAACTCCGCCTTCAGCGTCATCCTCCAGAGCGCGACCAATTTCAGGACCATATTGATATTGGCCTCGGCCAGCACGGTCAGGGCCTATGCTTGCAGGCATGCCTTCATCCGCTCCTCCGTTTTTTTGCTTGATAGCTAGGTCCTGCAGCTCAGCGTGTTTGCTGTCGGCGATTTTCTCAGGAGCAGTCCTGCGCTCGACGGGGAGGAAGGCGAGCTTTTTGGCCCTAGCCTTGCGCTTCTTCCGCACCGCGAGCTCCTTCTTGTACCTCTTAATAT
>JARLIC010000005.1 GCA_031291905.1 Minisyncoccota bacterium | reverse complement strand
TTTGGATCGGATATCAGCCGCTGGAACGCATTGAGCTGCGGAGCCGGCGCGATGACGGTAGTGGCCGCCAAAACGGTCGAAGTGTCGATCCGAGTTTGAGTTGTCGTTTCCACACCATTTACCGCCACTGCCGACACGGAAGTGGTGACATTTTCGGCGGACGAAGAGGAAAGCGATGCCGCCGGTTTTGGTTTAGTAATCGGTTTTGCCGCGGGCTTTGTCACTGGTTTCACGGGCGCGGTCTCTGCCGGCACGCTCGCGGCGACCGCGGCGGATGCTCCATTCACGAATGCGATAGGCGCCGATGCGGGCGTACCGAACTCCTGGACGACGTAGATCGCCGGCTTGCCTTCGTAGGTCCCCTGCGCGGTCGCGATGCCGATCTCGGTGTACGCGCCGTTCAGGATGTTCGCGCGGTGCTCCGGCGAGTTCATCCATGCGTTCGTCACGTCCTGCGAATCGGAAAAGTTCACCGCGAGGTTCTCGCCGGCAAAGCTGAACTGATAGCCGACCTTCGCGAACCAATCCCACGGCGTGAGGCCCTGCGGACTCGTATGCGCGAAATAATCGTTGGCGACCATGTCGTTCGCCTTCTGCTGCGCCGCCGCGGTAAGAAGCGGACTAATCGTAAGCTCGCCCAAATTGTCGGCGGTACGCGCCTGGTTGGTCTCGTCCACGAGCGCATTCGCCTCGATGATGCCGAAGAACCTCGAACGGGGCACGACATAGGTCACGGTGAGCATGAACGCCACCTCGGCGACGAGCGCGATAAGGCAGACGAACGCGACCGTCCTGGGCCGCAGAATATGGGGTTTATGGTCGTTGCCCTCGTGAGGGATGAAATAGGTCCTGAGCCACCGGGATATCTTTTCCTTCATGGTTAATATTATATCATAACCCCATAAATAACACAACACCCCTGCTGCAGCAGGGGTGTTGTGTTATTTTTTATCGCTTGTTCGCCGGATCGGCTATTCCCCGTTGTCGACCGTCAGGGCCGGCATCGGTATGTTGAGCGAAGGGCACATGATCAAGTTGATCCACCGTTTCGTCGTCTCATAGACGTAATTGGTGGGAGTGAACTCGGTCGGGAGCCCGAGGGGAACCCACGAACTCAGAACCTCCGAATGGTACTTCACCTGGAACTGATTCACCTCCGCAATGGTCAAAGGACCGTAGTAGCCGGTGATCGGCAGGGTGCTTCCCATGTACTGGTTCAGGAACACCTGCAGCTTCTTCACCTCGTTCGGATCATTCAATTCCTTTCGGTTCGGATGAATGTAGTCGTTGAGATAGATGCCGCAGGTCGAAGCTCCGAGGACCTGGCCGGTGCTCGTGCTTGAGCCGAGGACCGTCCCGCCGCCACCCGAGGTGCCCACCGTGATGGTCACGCTCGAAGTGTTGTTGCCGGAGTTCTGATCGTTCACGGCCGGCGATTCCTTCACCGTGCCCGTGTTCGTGATCTTCTGCCCGTCGGTGTCGCTCGCGTTCACCGTTGCGGTGATCACGAGGGTCCCCGACTGGCCGTTGCTCATGTTCCCTATCGTCCACACACCGGTCGCACTATCGTACGTGCCGATGGATGTGGTCGCGGAAACAAGGGTCACGCCGCTCGGCAGCGTATCGTTGGCCACCACCCCCTGTGAGGGTGAAGGGCCGGACGCGGTCACCTTCAAAGTGTAGTGGATCGTGTCACCCTGTTTGGGGTTCGCGTTGTCCACGGTCTTTACAATGGCGATCTCGCCGGTCGGCGTTCCGCCGCCACCGCAATTGACGGTGCAGCCTCCGCCGCCGCTCTGTACGTAGATCGTTGCCGTCGAGCTGTTGTTCTCGGGATGCAGATCGAGGATCGAGCTCAGCTCGGTGACGGTCGCGGTGTTCGCGATCGTGTTACCGGCCTGGTTCGACCCGACGACTGCGGCGATCATAAGGGTCGCGGTCGCGTTGGGCGCGATCGTCCCCACGTCCCAATCGCCGGTGCTCAAGTTATATGAGGAACCCTGCGACGTGGTCGCGGAAGCGAGGCTCAGCGCGGTCGTCGGCGGCAATTGGTCGTGCACATTCACAATGGTCGCCGCATCGGGACCGTTGTTGACGACCAGTACCGTGTAATTGACCGTATCTCCCGGATTGGGATTCGCCTTGTCGACGGTCTTGTTGACGGCGATATCTGCGACCGGACAGCCGCTTCCGCAGCCGCCGCTCGGGTAGATGAACACCGCTACGGTCGAGCTGTTGTTGCTCGGATCGGGATCGGTGCTTGAGGCCGACCCGTTCGCGATCGCGGTGTTGTCGATCGTGGTGCCCGTACTACCGGCAACGCCCGTATTCACGGTCGCGGCGATGGTAAGGGTTGCGGTCGAACTTGCCGCGAGGTCACCGATCGTCCACGTTCCCGTCGAGGAAGCATAGCTTCCGACCGACGAGGTTGCGGAGACGTAGGTGAGGGTCGAAGGCAAGGTATCGGTCGCCACTACGCCGGTCGAGGTCGCCGGACCGAGGTCCGTGACGCTGATCGTGTAGTTGATCGTGCCGCCTTCCACGGTCGAGGTGACGTTCGCCGTCTTGGAGACAGCGAGGTTCGCATCGGTCGAGGGGGCGACGACGATCGACACGGTCGACGAATTGTTCGCCGGGTCGTTATCGATGATCGAGCCGAGCTGGGTGACAGTCGCGGTATTCGCGATCGTCTTGCCCGCCTGGTCCGCGGCGACCTTCGCCGTGACGATCATCGTCGACGTGGTATGCGCCGCAACGGCGCCGACCGTCCAATCGCCGGTGCTCGTGCTGTACGAGCCCTGCGTGGTCGTCGCGGAGACGAAGCTCAATGCCGGTGAAGGCAGAACGTCGTGCACCGTGACGCCCGTGGAGGCGTCGGGGCCCTGATCGCCGACCGCCACCGTATAGTGGACGATGTCGCCGGCGCTCGGTGCCGCGTTATCGACGGTCTTGTTGACGCCGATATCCGCGACGGTCGAACCGCCTCCCCCGCCCTGCACCGTGATCGTCGAGCTTGCCGTGCTGCTTGCAACGGTCGCAATATTCGTGATCATGGTGCCCGCGGTACCGTTATTCACGGCCGCGGCGATCGTGAGGATCGCGGTAGAGCTGGGTGACATGTCGCCGATCGTCCATGCACCGGTCGAACTGGCATAGCTGCCGGCCGATGCCGTCGCGTTCTCGAACGTAAGTCCGGAAGGCAAGGTGTCGGTGGCAACCACGCCGGTCGAGGTCGCAAAACCCGTGTTGTTCACGGTCACGGTGTAATTCACCGTATTGCCTACGCTCGGCGATGCATTATCCACGGTCTTTGCGATCGAAAAACTCGTGGAGGTCGTTGCGCCGCAAAGCGGAAGACCGGCATTTGCGAACGTCCACGCAAGATTGAATGGTACGTTCGGATAACTGTACGGATTGCTGTCGAGCAATGACGCGGGAGCCTGGCCGTAATAGGCATCGACCTGGGTCCTGCACGAAGGCAGGTTCACGGTCAACGTCTGCGTCGAGCTCGCCATAAGCGAGGTCGAAGCGACGTCGAACCGCTGTTGGGTCGAAAGCCAGTGCGGCCCGTTCTGCGCCACGGACATCTTCCATGAGGCAAGGCTGATCGGAGCGGTGCACGAGGTATGGTTCGTTATTTTGAACGAAGCCGTGCTCGTGCCGAGCACGATCGAATTCCAATCGATCGCGCCGCTCGTGACCGCCGCCTCGAACTGGGCAGCAGTGAGCGAACACGGGGCGGAACCCAGCACCGCGATCGATACGCTCGACGAATTGTTCGCCGTGTTCGGATCGCTTTCGGTGGAGGTCTCGCTGACGATCGCGGTGTTCGTGATCGTGGTGTTCGCAGTGCCGCTCTTCACGGTCGCGGCAATTGCGAGGGTCGCGGTGGCGTTCGGCGAAAGGTCGCCGATCGTCCACGCGCCCGTCGAGCTCGAGTAGGTTCCCGTCGACGAGGTCGCGGAAACGAACGTAAGGCCCGAGGGAAGGGTGTCGGTGGCCACTACGCCGGTCGAGGTCGCCGGACCAAGGTCCGTGACGCTGATCGTGTAGTTGACCAATGAACCTTCCACGGTCGATGTGGTATCGACCGATTTTGCGATGGAGATATCTGCCGAAGTGGAGGTCGCCACGGTCGGTTGGACCTTGAGCGACACGCTCGAGCTGTTGTTGGAGAGATTGCAATCGGTGGTTGAGGCCGATTCGCCCACGGTCGCGGTGTTTGTGATCGTGGCACCCGTGGTGCTCGCGTTCACGAGCGCGGCGATCGCGAGGGTCGCGGTCGCTCCGTTCGCCATGTCGCCGATCGTCCACACGCCCGTCGAAGAGGAGTAGCTGCCGACCGATGCCGTCGCATTCTCGAACGTGAGTCCGGAAGGCAGGGTATCGGTGGCAACCGCGCCCGTCGAGGTCGCGGGGCCGCGGTCCTTGACCGTGATCGTGTAGTGCACCGTGTCCCCTTCGTAAGGCGTCGCATTATCGACGGTCTTCTTTACGGAGAGGTCCGCCTTTGCGGGCGTCGAGGTCGGCGTGCCGGATCCGGCGACGGTAAGCGTCGCGGTCGTCACGGCCGAACTGGCGGTGCAATGGCTCTGTATGTACTTCACGCTCGGGGTGTTGGTGATCGTCTGGCCTTCGGTGCCGGCATTCACGGTCGCGGTGATCACGAGGGTGATCGAGTTCGCACCGTTAAGCGTACCGAGGTCCCAGATGCCCGTCGCGCCGTCATACGTTCCTGTCGAAGCGCTTGCCGAAACGAACGTAAGGCCGGAAGGGACAAGATCGGTCACGATCTCGTGCGTTTCCGCGGTGAATGCCGGTGCGCCGTTCAACGTATAGGTGACGGTGTCACCCACGCTCGGCGTGGCACTCGCCACGGTATTGGATATCGCCGTAGCGATCGCGCACGAACCCCATGCATATGCGGTCTGCGGCGCGGCCGTTCCGAACGATGCCAGGCTTCCCACCGGGAAGACGGAGGACGAGACGATGATCGCAAAAAGCGCCATCTTCAACAATCCCTTCGCCGTGTGCTGCACGGGCTTGCGCCCGCGCTTAAGAAACATTTGGATTGTTTTGTACATCCTTATTTTATTTATTTTTTTCTCGACTCTTTCAACAAAAATTAACGTGTAAAAGGGCCGGAAAAAAATATGGTTGTCAAAGAGCAAACTCTGTAAAAACGCTGTCGTATATATATCACAAAACAAGAAATAAGGCAAGTTTTCGGACCGCGCCGGGAGGCGCCAAAACGCCGCAAAAATGCTACAATGGAATCCATGTCCGCCATCCTCACCATATCCGACCTTTCCGTCACTTTTGACGATGTACAGGCGCTCCGCAGCGTGAGCCTTTCGCTTCCCGAAGGCGAATCGCTCGCCGTCATCGGCCCGAACGGCGCGGGCAAGAGCGTATTCCTCCGCGCACTCCTCAAGATGGTCCCCTACCGCGGCTCGATCGCGTGGGGCGCGGGCGCCAGGCTCGGCTACGTGCCGCAGAAGATCGATGCCGACCGGCACCTGCCGATCAATTTCCGCAACCTATTCGAAGCGAAGGCCGCGGTGCAGAACCTCTCGCGCAAGGATATAGAAGAGATAAAGACCACCGTCGGCCTCGACGAGCGCATCCTCGAGACGCCGGTCGGCCATCTTTCGGGCGGCCAGTTCCAGCGCGCGCTCATCGCGTTCGCGCTTCTCGGCAAACCGAACGTGCTCATCCTCGACGAACCGACCGCGAGCATCGACAAATCCGGCGAGGAGCAGGTGTACGAGCTCATCCACCGCCTGCAGGACCGGTTCGGCATGACGGTCATCCTCGTGTCGCACGATCTCAGCTTCGTCTATCGCTACGCCACGCGGGTGCTCTGCATCAACCGCGAGGAGATAAGCTACGGTACGCCGGAGGAGGCGCTCACTCCGGAAGCGCTGGAGAAGCTCTACGGCCCGCACAAATATTTCCACCACTTCGTGCATTCGCACGAAGACAATTTTAAAGGCGGCGAAGGCCGCCGGCACGATCACGCTCCCGATAACGACCACCCTCATGCCGACTAACGAACTCTACGGTATCATCCTGCCGGTCTTCGGCGCCGCGGCCGCGGGCCTCGTTGGCGCGTTCGCGCTCATGAAGAAGACTATCCTCGCGGGCGACGTCATGTCGCATATCGCGATCCCCGGCCTCGGCCTCGCGATCATATGGAGGATCAACCCGCTCATCGGCGGCGGGCTCACGCTTTTCGTCGGCATCATCCTCATCTGGATGCTCCAGCGCAGGACGGAACTTTCCGCCGAGGCGGCGATCGGCGTGCTCTTTGCAAGTTCGGTCGCGCTCGGCGCGCTCCTCATCAATTCGACGGAAGACCTTGTGGATGCGCTCTTCGGAGGCTTCGGGTCCATCTCGATAGGCGAATTCGCGTTCGGCATCGCGGTGAGCATCTTCGTCGTCGCGGCGCTCTGGATACTGCGCAACAAGCTGATCATCGCGCTCTTCTCGCCGGAACTTGCGCAGTCGGCAGGCATCAATGTGGATGCGGTGAACCTGTGGTTCCTGCTGCTCTTCGGCCTTGCGATCCTCGTGAGCCTCCGGTTCCTCGGCGCGCTCCTTGTCGGTTCGCTCATCATCATCCCCGCCTCCGCCGCGCGGCAGCTCACCCACACGCTCGGCAAGTTCCTCGTCGCCTCCGTCGCGCTCTCCATGCTCTCCGTCATCATCGGCTTCGTCATCGCGCACGTGTACGGACTCGAACCCGGCGCGACCGTCGTCGTCACCGCGGCCGGGTTCTTCGTATTGAGCCTGTTGAAGAAAAAGGTCTGATTCGTTACTATAGTAGAGCGTTGCGGGATTAGTATAGTGGTAGTACACGACCTTCCCAAGGTTGAGGCGCCAGTCCGATTCTGGTATCCCGCTCAAACAAAACAGCCCATCGTTAGACGGGCTGTTTTGTTTGTATTGTGATAGAAAAATCGCCCGCGGGCGATTCCCGTTACCCGCTTACTCGAATCGCAACGCTTCGATAGGATTCAATCCCGCTGCACGGCGTGCAGGGAAATAGCCGAACACGATGCCGATTAGCATGGAGACTCCCACCGCAAGAAACACGGAATAGAGTGAAACCGTAGCGGTAAGAAGTCCGGTCAATGTGATGATATACGAGACGCCATATCCAATAATGACGCCAACGACACCCCCGGTCATGGTAAGCACGACCGCCTCGGTGAGGAATTGTATGCTGATATCTTTTTCCTTCGCGCCGATTGCTTTGCGCAAACCGATCTCTTTTGTCCTTTCGGTAACGGTCGTGAGCATCATGTTCATAATACCGATTCCTCCCACAACAAGAGATATGGATGCGATTGCCGCAAGAAGATACGTGAGTATTGAGGTAATGCTCGAAAGCGTCGAAGAAAGACTTGCCTGGCTCTGAATACTAAAATCCGCATCCGCCGAATCGGAAATACGGTGCCGCTTCATAAGTAACGCAGTGATACCATCCTGCACCGACTGTGAATCGCTCGCGCTGTCCGCCTCGACGGATATATCGCTCAGATACTGGTTACCGGTGATCATCTGCTGGGCGGTGGTAAGAGGAATGTACGCGGCGCTATCTGGATTGGTGAATCCCGAACCTCCTTTTGCTTTTGTAATACCAACGACCGTGAACTCAAGATTGTCGATACGGACGGTCTGGCCGATCGCTTCCGCGCCCGCACCAAAAAGATCATCCCGCGCGGTGGGACCAAGCACCACGACCCGCGCATATCGTTCGAAGTTCTTATCCGAAATGAACGATCCTTCCTGCATCTCCACGTTATGCACGCTCGCATATACCGTTTCAACACCATAGATCGACGTATTGGTGTTCTTGCTCGCCGCGACGATCTGCTGATTGGTGCTTACTTCCGGCGAAACGCTTTTTATCCCGGAAACATGACTCTGAATGGCGGTCGCGTCATCCAACGTGAGACTCTGCGCCGATCCGGCGCTACCCGACACCTGGCTGCCTGGCCCTTTCTGGGCCCCCGCCATAACCGTCAACAGGTTTGAACCCAGCCCCTGAATGCTCGATTGGATCGAACTGCTCGTACCGTTCCCGACCGCAAGCATAATGATGACGGAAGCGATGCCGATCACAATGCCAAGCACGGTCAGTCCGGATCGTGACTTATTACTGAGGAGCGCCGACTCGGTTTCCCGATATAAATTGCGAATGGTCATGTTTAGAGCTCTTGAATAAGGTTTTTTCTGTCTTCGTTCTTTTTGTCCTCAAGGATGAGACCATCCTTGATGAAAATGATCCGCTCCGCACATTGAGCCGTCTCTGGATCGTGGGTGATCAAAATAATGGTAACTTTATGTTCCTTGTTCAGGCGCTGAAATGTTCCGAGCACGATCTCCCCCGTCCTTGAATCAAGATTTCCCGTCGGCTCGTCCGCCATAATGACCGATGGATCGTTCACCAACGACCGCGCGATCGCCACACGCTGGATCTGCCCTCCCGAAAGCTGATTCGATTTATGCATCCAGCGATTTTCGGGAAGGCCGGCCGATCGAAGCGCGGCGGCAGCACGCGGCTCAAGCTCGGCCTCGGGCACGCCGGAATACACCATTGGCAAGGTCACATTGCGCATGACCGTCGTGCGCGGTAACAAGTTGAACGCCTGGAACACGAACCCGATCTTGCTCGAACGGACATCCGCGAGTTGATCATCGGAAAGCTTTGAGACGTCTCTGCCGTCAAGAAAATATTGCCCTGACGTTGGCGTATCGAGACACCCTAAAATGTGCATGAGCGTCGACTTCCCCGATCCCGAAGGACCGATGATGGCAACGAATTCCCCGTCTTCAATGGAAAACGAAACTCCTTTTAATGCCTGGGTTTCCTCTTCGCCGCTTCCATAGGTTTTTTTTAGATTCTTGCATTCAATCATGGGATGTATTTTTACGCGCCGCCGCCAAAGAGTCCTCCCGATGAGGTCTTGGTCGCGCCCGTAACGGTATGCGTCACAATAAGCTCGCCTTCGGTGAGGCCGGAGGTAATGACGGTATTCGAGTTGTCGGAATCTCCTATTTGTACCGTAACGGAGTGCGGGGCGGTGGTCAATGAAATAGTCGCGCCATCCTTTGCCCCGGTAACCCCATCAAGCACTTGCACCGTCGAATTCGATCCCACGCTTAAGACCGCCGAGTTCGGAACCAAGAGAACAGCCGTGTCCTTTCCGGTGGCCACCGTGGCCGAAACGCTCATTCCGGGCTTCACTCCTTGATCGGCCGCATCGAAAACGATCTTTGCACTATAGCTCACCACCCCCTGGGTAACCGTACCGATGGTATCGATCTGAGAAACCGTACCCGTTGCCGTAACACCCGGCAATGCGTTAAAGGTAATGGTGGCAATATCGCCAATCTTTACCTGAGCAGCATCGACCTCATTTAAGGATATTTTTGCGATCTGTTCCGGAGTGATGATCGTAGCGATAACGGTATTGGTATCGGCAGCATCGCCCACCGAGACGTCGACGGCAGCGATAGTCCCACTGAAAGGAGCGGTTATAAAACTTTCGTTGTAGGTGTTTTGGGCAGCTTGAAGGGCCGCTTTGTCATTATCCACTTGTGCTTGAGCCGTCTGTAGATCTTCGGAAAGAACCGGGGCGGTTGTCTGCGAATAAGAAGCCTGATTTTGCGCAAGCGTCGAAGACGCGCTTTGCACGCTTTGCTTGGCCGAAAGGACGTTTGAGATGTCCGAGGAAATTGTCGTGCGGGATGAATTGATCTCGCTTATATAACTCGTCCCCGCAGAAGCAGGCAAAACATCATTGGTCAGCGCATTGAGAATATCGTTGAGCAATTGATTCAGCGAGGACAGATTGGTATTTGTGGTCGCAAGAGCGGTTGCCAGATCGCTTGCATTGATATTGCCCGTCGAAGAATCAAGTTTATTGATCTGGGATTTCCACGAGGAAAACATGCCTTGGGAGGTCAGCCTTTCATTGCTGATACTTATCTGAAGCTGGCTGTCGGTCATGGTGCCACCCGAAACGCTAAATTGCGGATTTGAGCTCTGCGGATTGGTGAATAAATTATTGGTATTGGTGAAAACGACCGAAAAGGCGTCGTTATAGGCGCTCGAAATGCGATTTACCAATGTTTGTTCCGCATTCTGCAGGGAAATCTGCGCGGAAGAAACCTGTGATTGGCTTACCGCAACGCTCTGGCTGGTTGCCCCCGCCGCCACTTTATTATAATTCGCCTGAGCACTCTCAAGGTTGGCCTTTGCCTGAGCAAGCTGGGTCAACGCGCTTGAATTATTGATTACCGCGATCTGTTCCCCTTTTACCACTTTATCTCCTTGTTTGACATCCACCTCGGTTATGGTCGATGCCGATTGTGTCGTACCTTGCGGCTTAAGGTCTACTTGATTTTCAGCTTCAACCTGTCCGGTACCGTTCACGGTTATTACAAGATCCCCTTTGGTCACCGTCCCGACGACATATTGGGTTGGGGATCCGCTTCCCGCACTTACCATAAAGAAAATACCTATCGCGAGCACAACGACAACGGCAGCCGATATGATTTTATGCGCCTTCACCCATGCGAAAATTTTTTGTTTCATATTGTTGGTTTTACTATGGACGCTCTTCCAAAATTTTGGCGATTTTCCCCAAATGCTCAGTGAAGGCTTTCGCTTTTACAATGACAATACCGTCGTCAAAAGGGGTGCCTATAACAAGGAAGCGCTCACCCGACCTTATATGGAGCTTTTTCCGCGCTTCCGCGGGAATAACAACCTGCCCCTTCTCGTTAATCGTTGATGTCCCGTAGATTTCTGACATGGGAGGCATAAAATTACCTTTTTTATTACTTTTCATATGTGTATATACTATCAAGAAGGCCATTTTGGTGCAAACCGCAGGAGCGCTCTTTTTATTTGCACCCTGGACGAACGCCGAACGGCCGTGATACCATCAAACCAGTGAAGGGCGGAAAGGAGCTTATATGGCCCTACATACGGAACAAATCACCCGCAAAAAACCCGGTGACGGACTGCGCATCTCCGTCATGAGCCGGCACACGCTGAGCGACGGCATAACGCCGGACTCCGCGATCACCGAAGATCTTTTCGACAAATGGTGGCCGGAGCTCGCGCCTCCGGATGACCTCATTCGGTGGTATTACGGAGAGAAGAAAAGAAAGGTGCTTTCCCAGGAGGAGATCTGGAGCATCTTCGAACCGGAGTTCAACCTCCATCTGCAATCCTCCGCGGCGGAACCACGCCTGCACTATCTTGCGGCGCTCGCACGGAACGGCGTCACCACGATACTCTGCATCGAACCGACGCCGGAATATTGCCACCGGCGCCTCATCGCGGAAGCGTGCAGGCGAATCAATCCCACTCTCACCATAATCATAGAGTGACCCAAAAGGGTCACTTTTTTTATTTCACCATCATCAATCGCTCACCGAAGTCGCGTTCGGCGTCGAGGTGCCGAGCGGCACGATGATCACCATCTTCTCGCCGGGATTCACATAATTGAACCGCGAACGAAGTTCCTTTTCCAGATTGACCGGATTCGCCAAGTACTGCTTCTCCTCCTCAAGGTTTGCCGCATCGGTTTTTGCCTTGGCAAGCCGGTCCTGCACGCTCGCATAATCGCTGCTCAGCTGGTTCGACTGCTTCACAAAGGAAAACACCTGTATCCCAAGGAAGATGATGAGGACGGAGAGCACGGCGATCGCGGCGATCTTCATGCCATTAGTGTAGCGCAAAGAGGAGCCGGGAAACAAGACTGTTCAATGCAACGGCCCCGAGAACATCGGGGCCGTTTTGGAGCGTCTACTTGCTTGCGAACTCGCTACAGCCACAAGTGCACGAACCGTCGTTGTTGGTATGCGGATGTCCGCAGTTCGCACATGTTTTCTCGGCCATGTTTGTTGAAAAGGCAATTAATGATCATTGCGACCTTTCGATGGTATATACTACAGGGCAACAAGCGCACTTATTACACCCTGCCGAACAGGACCGGGGCGCAGCATGTAGGTGCGGAACGAAGTTCGAACGGAACTTGTCCCACACTTGATAAAATAGGCTTCCGGGTGATATGGTTTACCCAGCAAACCGCATCTCATAAAGGAGGTGTTCAATGTACAACACCGAAAAGCACGAAGGAAAAAGCTGGCGAGACATGGATTCCAAAGAGAGACTCGTGTTCCTCACCAGAGAGAACGCCTACCTCATCTGGGAAAGACGGATAAGGACCGGGAGGGCCGGCACTCCGGAACAGGATTGGGCGGAAGCCGCCGCCCTCGTCGGGGCAACGTGGAAAGCCTGGATATTATAAAGATGCGCGAGCGAAGACCCAAGGAAGCAGAAATGCTTCCTTTTTTTTGTGCGCCAAAAGATATGGTAAGAAAAATTGGTCGGAGTGCTTAAAAGAAGATCTTGAAGAAATAGCCGCGTGCGGTTGTTTTGAAAGGTGTGTCGGAGCCGCGAAGGCGGCGAGACCCAAGGCGGCCGGCCAGCAGGCCGGAACGCCGTCCTTTCAAAACAACCGCACGCGGCTATTTCTTCAAGATCTCCCTGAACACCTCCGGCTCTATCGTCACCCTCGCCATCCCCTTCAGCCTCTCCTTCCCACGCGCCTGTTTCTTCCACAGCTTCATTTTGCGCGTGCGGTCGCCGCCGTTCTTGCCAAAGTTGCCGAGCTCCTTCTTCATTGCAGGGATCGTCTCGCGCGCGATGATGCGCCCCAAAGACTTCGCCTGCAGCGCCTGCGAGAACTGCTCCTGCGGTAAAAGCTCCTTCAACCGTTCGACGGTCTGCCGCCCTTCACGCTCAAGGTCCTTGCGCGGCACGATACGCGTCAGCGCGGGTACCACCTCCTCCACCACCACGATCTCCAATTTTTCGACGTCGGTCTCCTGTTCGCCGCTGACCTCGTAGGTGAACGACGCGTATCCCTGCGACGCCGACTTCAGACGATCATCGAAATCGCGGATGAGCTCGCGCAACGGCATCTTCGCCTCTATTAAAAGGTTGTCGCCGATGTTCTTTATCTCCGCGATCTCGACATCGAACACCGTCTGCATACCGAGCACCGCGCTCAGATATTGCTGAGGCGTCAGGATCTCAAGGTCGACGACCGGCTCCCACACCTTCTCCGGCTTGTCCGGAAAATCCTGCGGCTGGGTGATGGTGAACGTACGCCCTTTGTCCTGCACGCGGTACGCGATGGAAGGGAAGCTCGTCAAAAATTCGAGATTGTACTCGCGCTCCAGGCGGCTCGACGTGATCTCAAAATGGAGCTGGCCCAGGAATCCTACTTTCAATCCCCTGCCGAGCGCCTCGTTGGAATCCGGCTCGAAGCTGAGCGCCGCATCGTTCAGCCGCAATTTTTCGAATGCGCGCTTGAGGTCGTCGAACTTCGTGTCGCCATCGGGATAGAAGGAAATGAACACGACCGGCGCCGGTTCACGGTAGCCGGGCAGGGCGACCGCGCGCGGGTCGGCGCCCGCGCCGGTAAAATCGCGGTCCGCGATGATCGTGTCGCCGATCTTCACGAGCGCGGGCTCCTTGAGCCCGGTCGCGATATAACCAATCTCGCCCGTATTGATGACGGCCGCCGCTTTGAGGTCCGGCGAGAAGAATCCGACCTCCTTCGCCTTGAAGCTCTTGTCCGCGGCGATCGAATGCAGGTCCTCCGTGCCGAACCGGCCGCCGAACACGCGCACGTTGGCGATGATGCCCTTGTGGTCGTCGTACATCGAATCGAAAATGAGGGCTTTCGAAATATGATCGGCGGGATCGTTCGGCGGCGGCACCTGCGCGATCACCGCGTCGAGCAGTTCCTTCACGCCCGCGCCCGTCTTCGCCGAAACGCGGAACACCTCCTCGGGCTCGACGCCCAGAAGTTCGGCGGTCGCCGCGACCACTTTTTCGATGGACGAAACGGCAAGGTCGATCTTGTTCACGGCGGGGATCAGCTTCAGTCCCGCTTTTTGCGCCGCGCGCAGATTGGAAAGCGTCTGCGCCTGTATCCCTTTCGTGCCGTCGATCAAAAGGATGCCGCCCTCGACGGCGTTCAGTGCGCGCGAAACTTCGTATGAGAAATCTGAGTGTCCCGGCGTGTCGATGAGATTCAGCACATAGCGCACGCCGTCGCCGGCGGTGTACTCCATGCGCACCGGCGCCATCTTTATGGTGATGCCGCGCTCGCGCTCGAGCGGCATGCGGTCGAGATATTGCGCCTGCATCGAACGCATCGGTACCGTGCCGGTCATCTCGAGCAGACGGTCGGCGAGCGTCGATTTTCCCGAGTCGATATGTGCGATGATGACGAAATTGCGGATCTGCTCCATGTGGCTGAGTGTACCAAAAAGGCGGCGGTTACCACAAGGACGGCCTTATTATATCTTCTGCAGGGTGAGCAGGATCGTCAGCCGTCCCGGCATGGAATCCTCGTCGTAGACATAGCTCGCAAGGCCGTTCTCCGCGAACGTGTAGCCGAGCGGCGCGTCGACCTCGAATTTGTAATGCCCTTCGGCGCCCGACTGCCTTTCGAACACGAACTGGTACTGCACGCCGTCGGCGGGCGTCGAGAAGAGCTGGTGGGAATAATCGAAGGTCACCGACGATGAGGAGTTCTTGTAGGTGCGCGACCATACCGAGAACACTCCCTTGCCGATATCGCCGCCGGCGCCCGTGGTGCGCACGCTGACCGCGGGATAGATAAAGCTCTGCTTCGTCCCCGCTTCAAGAGCGGCAAGGAGCGGGTCCGTGGCGTATCCTTTGGCCGCATAGCTGACCGGCGCAGGAATGCTCTTCACGAATCCCCCGCTCTCGTTGACGAGCGAACTTCCCGCAGGGACGATCATCTGCATATAATCCTGGCTCGTCGTCTGGTACCACCAATACGGACTTTGATTGCCGTGATGGACGCGCGTGACGACGAGATGATCCGTCGCCACGCCGTCGCTTCCGATCGCCACATTGAGATCCACGGTCGACGAAACATAGAGCTCCGCTTTGTCGCTGTTCACGTCCGTGTTCACCACCGCAAGATAATCGCCGTTGAAGTTCTGCGGCGGCACGAACTCGTCGCCGGCCGCTCCGTACATCGTCATAAAGCTCTCAAGGTCGGGGTCTTTGAAATATACCATCACGTCCTTGTCCGCAATCCAGCCCGCCGCCAATCCCAACATCTGCTGCCGTTGCTCGTCCGTCGAGGACGCAAGCGAACCGAGCACCGAGGACCACAACGCGCCCAGCACTTTTTTGGGATAGGTGCTCGCACCCTGGCCCGCCTGTCCGGCCTGCACGATCTTCTGGATCTGCACGGTGAGCGAATCGGACGAGAAGGTCGTCGACCCGTTCGCGGGCAGGACGCCGATCGCCGAATTCGCGATGGTCACCGGCCCCGTCACCGAAAGAACGTCGCCCATCGCCTGCGGCGTGACCGCGATCGCACCGTCGAACGTGACGGACGGATTCTCGTATAAAGAGGACTTCTCAAAGAGCGATATCGTCGCGGACGCCGATGTCGGAAAATCGAAGAACCAGTTCCCGTCCGCCGGGCGCCAGCCGGTCTGTTCCAGTTGGAGCGGCTTCGGAGGGACGATCTTCTGCGTGAACGCGGCATCCGCATCCGCGACGTCGTGTATGGAAATGTTCTCGACCGCGCCGTTGCGGACCGCCACGTCCGCGTAACTGCCCAAGAACCCGCCGCCGGGGCGCATCTCGGAAGGATTCTCCAGGAGCACAAGCACGTGATGCGTGGTCGACGCATCCGAAAGCCACGGTATGAACGCGTCCAGGAACTTTTCCGCGCTCTGCACCTGCGTCTTGAGCGCGAGATATCCGTCGCTTCCGCCCATGCCGCCCATTACCGACGCGAATCCGGAGATCCGGTCGGTGTCCGCATCGATCGCGCCGAGCGCCGTCCGCACCCCTTTGAGGTCCGCGACGAGCGGCGTGCCCGTGGTATTCGCGCCCTCCGCGCCGGCGACCGCACCCCAAAGATCGTTCTGCACTTTTGTCAGGCCGTCGGTGAGCGTACCGAGCTGGCTCGAAAGATCCCCGAACGCGCCGAACGCGTCCGAGCTCCCCGAGAACAGGGATCCCAGGATACCGATGAACCCCGAAGGCGTCGAAAACTGTGCGCTGTTCAACGAGGAGAACTCCTTCGAGGCCGATTGCAGGTCGAAATTCTGGAGGTCCTGCACGCCGGCCTGCATGGCGACCGCACGCGACGCGATCGACGAAACAACACCCCGACGGATCGCATAATATGAGACCGCAAACCCGCCGACAAAAAGGATTATCAGTCCCGCGACGCCCCACACGATCCCCTTCGGCAGCGACGCCGTCCGGCGGCCGCGCGGGTCGGGCCTCGGACCGAGATACGCGTCGTCGCCCGCCTGCGCAAGCTTCGCCAGCGCATCCACGCGGATTTCCTCCGCGGCGTGCGACGATTGCGACCTCTTCTTTTGCGGTTCGATCTCTTCGGCCATGTGTCTCTCATTATACACCAAAATTTCGGATCTTCGTGTGCTATAATTTTTGTATGTTCAAAAAGATAACCTCCGCATGGGCCTTCGCCGCGCTCGCACTCGTATGTCTCGCCTCGTTCAGCATGATGCTCTGGGCATCCCGCACCGATTCCGCGATCGACGACGAACTTGCGCACATCCCTGCGGGCTACGGCTACGTGAACCAGTTCGATTACCGCCTGAACCCCGAGCACCCGCCGCTCGTCAAGGCGCTCGCCATGTTCCCCGTTGCGATGTTCGTCAACCCGGTCTATCCGATATCGAGCCCGGCATGGACCACGGAAGTGAACGGCCAGTGGGACATGGGCACCGCGTTCCTCTATAATTCCGGCAACGACGCGAACGCGATCATCTTCACCGCGCGCATCATGCCGATCCTTCTCACCATCCTCCTCATCATCCTCATCTATTTCGCCGCGCGGCGGATGATCGGCAAGATGTGGGCGCTCCTCCCCGCATTCCTGTTCGCGCTCGATCCGAACGTGCTCGCGCACGGGCACTACGTGACGACGGACGTGGGCGCCGCGCTCGGCATACTTCTCTCGTTGTTCTTCTTTTTGAAATTCGTCGAGTCCCCCACCACGAAGCACTTGTGGTATGCGGGCATTGCGTTCGGCATCGCGCAGCTCGCGAAGTTCTCCACGCCGCTCCTCGTGCCGCTTTTCATATTCCTCGTGCTCGTACTGTGGCTCCGCGACATGGCGCTCCAATGGGATCTGACCGACGCCACGCGCCGCGCAAAGACGTTTTTCTTCTACCTTTGCCGGCGCGCATGGAAGCTCATGCTCATCTTTGTGATCGGCTACGTGATCGTCGTCTATCCCATCTACTTCCTCTTCACCGCAGGCGAACCGATCGCACGGCAGACCGCCGACACACAACAGATACTTGCCTCGTTCTCGACGGGCCCCACGCCCGCGGGACAGATGTGCCACGGCATGCGCTGCCTCGCCGACCTCGATATCACGATGTCAAAGCACGCGATAACACGCCCGGCCGCGGAATACATGCTCGGCGTGCTGATGGTCCTCCAGCGCGCGGACGGCGGCAACACCATCTATTTCCTTGGCGGAATCCGCGGCGCCGGCGGCTGGATCTACTTCCCCGTGCTCTACCTCCTCAAAGAACCGGTCCCCACACTCATCGTCGTGCTCCTCGCGCTCGTGCTCGCCCTTTGGTGGACGGTGCGGAACTCGTTCGCCCGTGCGGGCGGTGCGGCGATACGGTGGAAGCATCGCATCACCGGATATCTCCTTCATCACTTCGCCGAGTTCGGCATGGCGTCGTTCATCGTGCTCTACTGGGGCTACAGCATGCACAGTCCGCTCAACATCGGCATTCGTCATCTCATGCCGACCATTCCCCTCATCTTCATCCTCGCCGCGGTCGTATGGAAGAAGTGGATCATGAAACTTGATCTTTCGTCGTTCGATCTCGCGACGATCGCCCGATCGTTCGCAACCGCGATCGTCAAATATATCTTCCTTATTCTCCTTCTTGCATGGCTTGCGCTCGAGACGCTCTTCGCCGCGCCTTATTTCCTCTCGTACTTCAACGAGTTCGGCGGCGGCGTGTGGGGCGGCTACCACTTCGTGACCGACTCGAACTACGACTGGGGCCAGGACCTCCTGCGGCTGCAGACATTCGTCAACGCACACCCGGAGATCGACAGGATCGGCGTCGATTACTTCGGCGGAGGCAATCCGAAATATTACCTGGGCGATAAGGAAGTCAATTGGTCGTCATCGCAGGGAAACCCGGCCGACCAGGGCATCCACTGGCTCGCCGTCTCCGTAAACACACTTGAAGGCGCCATCCAGCCGCTCGCGCCCGGACAGTCGCGCGACGCATCGAGCACCTACGCGTGGCTCACCGCGCTCCGCTCGCCCGCGAACGCCACCGGCACATGGCTTGGAGGTTCCATGGGCAACGTGCCCACACCCGACTATCGCATCGGAACGTCGATCTTTGTTTATCGTCTATAGAGTAAATCCCGAATTCGAACCGATAGCGCGTGTTCTACAAATAACCGCACGTTGCAATATTGTTTTCGAGGGGCTCTCGGAGCCGCGAAGGCGGCGAGAGTGGGGCGCGAACCCAGCAGGGTTCGACGCCGTACCCTCGAAACGATATTGCAACGTGCGGTTATTTGTAGAACACGCGATCTTCCGTCCTGCAATCCACATACTGCAGTTTGCCGAACCCGCTCTGCCCGATGATATTTTTGAGCACCGAAAGGTAGTCGGTCGCCGGGAACCGAAGACTGAACTCGATGCGCGGCCCTTCGGTCGTGGCCACATCCACTTCCTCGAGCGAGAGGTCCTTCAGGTCGATCTCCCCGATCCCCAATCCCGTCTGGCGCAGCACGTCCATTACGGTGAGGAAATTGCCGTTGAATTGCGCGGGGAGGACGGTGCCATTGAGCCCGCGGGGCGACTGCGAACGATCGTTCACCATATAAATGAGGTTGCCCTGCGTGCTGAGCGAACGCTCGAACAATATGCCGTTGCTGTCGAACCAATAACACTGCTCGTTGGCGTTGTCCGACGACGGGACGAAGCACCAGATCCCGTACGGCACGCGCTCGGTGACGTTCAAAGTGATCGTATGGGAAAAATAATCCTTCGAGACGGCGACCGCCGCAAGCTGGGGAATGAACTTCAGATTTTGTGCGGGCACCTTATCCGGCCACGTGAACATGTTCCCCCATCCGAACACCGAACCGAGGAACCCCAGCCTGCCGGACGGGTCGGCCTGAAGGAGCGCGGTCACATCTGCGCTTTGCACGGTGGCGTTCCCCGTCACGACGACATGCTGCACGCGGAAGATCGGCGCGCGCATGAAGAACCATGCGACGCCGAGGAATATGAAATAAAGGGCAAAAACGCCGATCGTGGCAAAAAGATATCGTTGTACTTTCCTGCGCCGGCGATGGCGTTCCGAAACGTAAGGAGCGATCTGCATGGGGTTATTCCCCCATTATACTACACCTACCCGATAATCTTCTTGCCCACGTACTTCTGCAGGACCTCGGGCACCTCTATCTTGCCGTCCGCCGTCTGATAGTTCTCGAGGATCGCGATGAAGATACGCGGCGAAGGCAGTGCGGTGTTGTTCAGCATGTAGGCGAACTTCCGCTCGCCGGTCTTCGCGTCCACATATTTCACGTTGAGGCGGCGCGCCTGCCAATCGGTGAAATTGCTCGCCGAACCCGTTTCCGCCCAGCGGTTCATGCCCGGCAGCCATGCCTCAAGGTCGAACGCGCGGTACTTTCCGGCGCTCATATCGCCCGTCGCGATCGCCAAACGGCGGTACGGAAGGCCGAGCTCCTCGTGCATCTCGCCCGAGATCCCCGTCATCTCATCCTGTAATTTGTTCGCCGCCTCAAGATCCGCTTCCGCGATCACCACCTGCTCCACCTTCATGAACTCGTGCACGCGATACAGACCCTTCACGTCGCGGCTGTAGCTGCCGATCTCGCTGCGGTAGCACTGGCTGTAACCGCATACCTTTATGGGAAGATCCTCCGATTTCAACACTTCGTCGGAATAATACGCGAGGAGCGACGGCTCCGCCGTGCCCACCAGGAACTTGTCATCCTTGCTCGCCTCGCCCGTCGATTCCTTGTCCGAGGTCGCCACCTTGTAGATCTCGTCCACTTCGGGATCGTATTCCATACCTTTGAAGTAGCCGCTGCCGAAGAGCGCGAACTTCTTCACGAGCGTCGGCGGGATCATCGGCGCGAAACCCTTCTGCACCATCTTGTTCACGGCGTACATCATGATGCCCATCACGAGCAGGACGCCGTCGTTCTTCACGTAATA
>JARLIC010000036.1 GCA_031291905.1 Minisyncoccota bacterium | reverse complement strand
CCGGGTGGCCACAATTTTTTAAAACACCTCGATTACCTCGCATCCCATAACATAATTTGACGAAATAACTTTCCCGCTCTATAATAGACTTCGTTATGAAAAAAGACCTTCACCCCAAATATTTCCCGGAAGCAAAGATCATCTGCGCATGCGGCAATTCGTTCGTGACCGGCGCCACGCAGGAGGAGATCCGCGTTGAGATCTGCGCAAAGTGCCATCCGTTCTACACCGGCGAGGAGAAGCTCATCGATACGGCGGGCCGCGTCGAGAAGTTCAAGTCGCGCCGCGCCGCCGCGGTCACGGAAAAGAAGCCGAAGAAGGTGCGCATCAAGAAGCAGCAATAGCGATCCGTCGATCGCCACCGAAACCACCGCTGCCCGCGGTGGTTTTTTTGTCTCTTTGTTTGACATTTCTGTCAAAGTATGGTAGTAATAGTCACGACCGAGGAGTCTCTCTTCGGCGAACGATCCTTGAAAACAGAATATCGAATACAAGGATCGGGGATCCGGATGATGATGCTTTGACGACCGCCGCACGACACGCCAAACCATTGCCCGAAGTATGGGGATGGTCGCAAGGTGTCGAGAGGTATCGAAGAGGCATTGCCTGACAGCGAATTCTCTTTTGTGTACGCCGGACCATTGCCCGAAGTATGGGGATGGTTGTAGGGGGTACATGAAAGCGATGATGCGGTTTGGTGATCGGATTCCATCTGCCGGGCGCTCTCCCGGAGAAAGGAGAAACCAATGAAGAGCAAATTTCGAGTTGCACTGTTTTTCGCGACGATCGTGGGAATATTCTCCCTCCTCCCCAACCTGGGAGAGGTGAAAACGTTCCACGTCTCCGCGAACGAGAAACAATCAACTATACCGATCCTCCGGGCCCTCAATCCCGGAACGGTCGATGCTACTCGACATCCGTCGGCGCCGGCAAAACATGCCGTCACGCCGCCACGGAAGAACCCGCAACAAGAGATCGCGCGCCCGACGACCACGGCTACCACCGTGCCCGCCGAACCTGCGACGCTCTCCAACCCGGCAATAATCTCCGCAGTGCGGATGCCGAAAGAAGACGAAATCCCTTCCTCGACGGGAGACCTTGCCATGCTGGCGGAACCATCCGACCTCGCGGCATCGTTTCCTCAATCAACCTCCCCTCGGGTAGTGCTTGCCCCTCCCTCACCGGAGCGGCGGCATACCGGATACAAGGTCGTGATCGACAAGGATTGGGTGATCGCGCAACGAATTCCCCAAAAAGGAAATTTCGAATCGCGGATCGCCATCTACGAGAACGCGAGCGAGATGCAAAAGGGTTGGTTCACACAAACGATCAACCACATCAACACTCACGTAAGGAGAACACGGACCCAGTTCGTGTTCTACTTCCAACTCGCACAACTGCCACAGAAACCTTTTGTCTTTATGATCGGCGGTACGCCGGTCGACGGAAGGGAGTTCATGGCGAATGCGGAACCGTTCGACGGACGCTTTCCCGGACCGCGCGCGTTCACACGCGTCATGGGACGCATGGGCAAGACCATGCTGCCTTACGCGATCGGCGCGGCGATAACCGGCAATCCGTTCGTACTCGTCCCGGGCATTCTGCAGGCGGTCATACCTGCGGCCACGGCGACGCATATGCGCCATTCCGCGGATAACGCCCGACAACTTGCCGAAGCGAACTTTCAGAAAGTGCTTCAGCAGAACCGACAACAGCTTGAGAACATGGGAATCGCAGTCGGCCCCGGCATCATGCCCGCGGTCCTGCAGACCCCCGGAGGTATGCAACAATGAAATACGCGATGAAGTCAGCTCTTCTCGCAGTCATCTTCGCGCTGGGAGTCGGTACGTCCAGCGTTGCCCAAACCCCCAACCAGTGCAAACCGGGACAGCACGCAAGATGCATCCCGGATACGCCGAAAAAATCCGTGGATCATCACTATCGTGCACCGAATGCAACCGCAACGGCAAACGCCGTCGCAGAAGCACCGGCACCAAAGACCGATCCGATGCTTCTCATGATCCTGGCGCGCACGGGCGAAGCCACTGCCGTCGCGGCCAATGCCAATGCCGATACGGCAAAGACACTTGCTGAGGCGCAAAAGCAGCATGAGGATCTCCTCCTGCTGACGGCAAAGTATAACCTCGCACAACTGGCCATCAACAAGCAGAATGCGGACACGGAGACGACACGCGAAGCTCATAATTACGAGATCAGCGACCGCGTCACGACCGCAACCGAGCTGAACATGGCGGCCCTCAACGGCCTCTATGAACAGGAAGGCAAAGCTGCCCGCTTGAGCGCCAAAGCCAATATGGTCGGTGCCATCGGCGGATTTGTCGGTAACGCGCTCAGTCCATGGACGGCTTTTCTTGGACGGACCCATATCGAGGAATCGACTTCGTTGGTTGCGAACGGCGGCAACAGTACCGGTGCAACCGCAAGTGCTGCAGGCGGTGCTGCCAATGCTACCGGCGGAAGCTCCAGTGCCAGTGCCGCAGGCGGTGCCGGCGGAAGTGGTGGTAACGCGAGCAACTCCACCGTCAACGAAAACAATTCAAACGCACAGCAGTCACAGTCGCAGACCCAACAACAAAGTCAGCAGCAGCAGCAGAAGCAAACTGCGAAAAACAACAACAACGTTGCAGTTTCCACCGTGGTTCAAAATACGGTGGATAACAAGGTTAAGAATACCAATAACAACGTCAACAAGAACGCGAACGACAACGCGAACTCGAACGCCAACACCAACAACAACGCGAATCAGAACGTAAACAAGAACGCAAACGCAAATTCCAACGCGAATGCGAACACCAACAACGTCACCCTTCCGGCCCCGACGACTCCAACCCAGCCGAGCAAGGGCGGCAAGGACTGCGATCATAAGTAGTGATCACGCAGCGCAAACAGCTCTTTGATCGGTATGCAGTATCTTCCGGCCCCATCGACAATCATCGATGGGGCCTTTTTCATAATACGGACCCGTGCTACAATGTCCCTGTAGAAATATCGATCCGAAACACATGACTACCAACAAGATCATCATGGAGATCCGCGCGGGCGCGGGCGGCGACGAGGCGTCCATCTTTGCGGGCGACCTTGCACGCATGTACCAGCGGTATTGCGCAAGGCAGAAGTGGGATTTTTCCGTCCTCGACGCGAACGACAACGGACAGGGCTACAAGCACCTTGTTGCGGAAATAAAAGGAACGGGCTGCTACGAAGCGTTCAAGCACGAATCGGGGGTCCACCGCGTACAACGCATTCCCGCCACCGAACGTGCGGGCCGCGTGCATACCTCGACCGCATCGGTCGCCATTCTGCCGATCGTCGAGGCGAAGGAAGTGCATATCTCGGACAACGACCTTGAAGTGACATTCTCCCGCGCAGGCGGGCCGGGCGGACAGAACGTGAACAAAGTGGAGACCGCGGTACGCATTTTGCACAAACCGAGCGGCATCGTCGTCGCGTCGCGCGAGGAGCGCTCGCAGTACGCGAACCGCGAAAAAGCCATGGACGTGCTCCGCGCAAAGCTTTACGAGATAGAGCAGGCGCGCGCCACGGGCAACGTCACCGACATGCGCCGCGAACAGGTCGGCACCGCCGACCGTTCCGAGAAGATCCGCACGTATAACTTTCCCGACGACCGCATCACCGATCACCGCATCGGCAAGAAGTGGCACAACATCGAGAAGATCATGGAGGGCGACTTCGACCCTATCGTGAAAGCGTTCGCCGAAACAAAATAAAGTAAATCGGAATGGAAAGCGAATATCCAAAACTGGTAAGAGACAATATTCCCGACATCATAAAAGAGAAGGAGGGGTTCGAGCCTTCCTATCGCGTCCTTGAGGACGATATGGAATTCTTGGAAGCGCTCTTAAAGAAAGCGACCGAAGAGGCCGCCGAACTCCAGAGCTCGCTCGAAACAGGCAACACGGAAGAGGAGCTCGCGGACCTTCTTGAGATCATCGACACGCTCATTCCCCTTCTTGGCAAATCGGCCGAGGACATCCGCGCGATCCAAAGAGAAAAACACGAAAAGCGTGGCGGCTTTGAAAAAAGAATTCTTATGGATGAACCTCGAAAACCTCAAAATTGAGGATCGCCGAGCCATCCTTATTGAAGAGGAATTTTCCGCTTATCTTTTTCCCCGAAAGCACGAGTGGCACCCAATGAGGGTCATCGATCCACATCCCTTCGAAGGGTAATTTATCTATTGCATACCATCTCGGACGCATTTCCTCCGATTCGCTCGGCTCACCCTCCCAGTGCCGGGCAATAAATACCTCGCACCGTTGGGCCCAATCCGGATTGCCGTCAAAGTCGAACTGCAACGTTCCCACCAGCTCGAGGTCGCTGGGTGAAACTTTTACACCGACCTCCTCGTTGAGTTCTCTGGCTGCGGCGATACCGATACTTTCGTTGTCTTTTACCTTTCCGCCCGCGCCATTCCATTTTCCCACCCCAAATCCCCTCTTTTTTATCGCCAGCAGAACCTGATCATCCTTAACCAGGAAACACAGCGTCGTCTGCCTCATAAAGGAATAGTGTGTCGTGGGCAATTATCCCTAAAGAATGTTGTTGATCTCCGGATCGTACAGCATTGCCTCGTTGATGAGCCGGTACTCGAAGAGTTCCTCCGGCTTGAACCACAGCGGGACCTCCTGCTTCGCCTCCTCCGCATTGCCCGAGCAATGGACGAGGTTGCGCACCGCGCGCTTGTCCACGTCGGAGACCTGATAGGAATCGATGGTGAAATCGCCGCGGATGGTGCCCATATCGGAGGTCAAAGGCTCCGTGCTGCCCGTGATCTTCTTCACGATGCCCGCCGCATGGATCCCCTGCCACACCATGGCGACCACCGGCCCCTTCGTCATGTACTTCTTCAGATTCTTCAGAATGACGTCGGTGATCTCCAAAGGATTCTCGGAAGGCGGCGTCTGGCCCTTCTTCCTGTACGACTCGATGGTCTTCAGGCCGGTCTTCATCGGCCACTCCGGATCGAGAAGATAATGGCTGTTCACGAGTTCTTCGGTCGGCACAAGCATCTTGATGCCGACAAGCTTCAGGCCGCTCTGCTCGTAGCGCTTGATGATCTCGCCGATGAGCGTGCGCTGGATGCCGTCCGGTTTGATTACCACCAATGTGCGTTCGTCTTTGGGATGTGCTGCCATGTTTTTATTCGTTGGTTTTTAATTTATTTTTATCGCGCTTTTATTTCTTTTCCGGTTTCTTCTTTATTTCCAGTCCGAGCTCGTCGAGCTGCTTCTGGTCCACCGATGCGGGCGAACCCATCATAGGATCGCGACCGTCGCCGGTCTTCGGAAACGCGATGACCTCGCGGATGTTCGGCTCGTTCCGCAAAAGCGATATGAGCCGGTCCAAGCCCCAGGCGATCCCGCCGTGCGGCGGCGCGCCGAAGCCGAGTGCCTCAAGCATGTGTCCGAAGTTCCTATGGATGCGCTCCTTCTCGAAGCCCATGATCTCGAAAACCGCCTCGAGCGCGGCAGGCTTGTGGTTGCGGATACTTCCCCCGCCGATCTCCATACCGTTCATTGCCACGTCGTATTGCGTGGTAAGGATGTTCTCGATGTTCTTCTTCGCGAGCAGATCGTCCATGAATTCCGGCTTCGGTGCGGAGAACGGATTGTGCGTGAAGGTCCATCCACCCTCGTCGGTCTTCTCGAAGAACGGGAAATCGATCACCCAGCAGAATGCGAGAAGGTTGGGATCGTTCTTGTCGGTGCGCAGATCCGGCTTGTCGCTGTGGTATTTTTCCATCGCCTCCTTATAGGTGAGGCGCGGGAACGGGACCTCCTGGATCTTCTTCGTGGGCGCCACCTTTTTGACGAGTGCAATCAAAAGCTCCTCGTTCAGTGCGAGCACATCCTCCTCTTCCACGAAGCTCATCTCCATATCGAGCTGGGTGAACTCCGGCTGGCGGTCACCGCGCGTATCCTCGTCGCGGAAACACCGCGCAACCTGGAAATACTTTTCGATGCCGGCGACCATAAGGAGCTGTTTGTACTGCTGGGGCGATTGCGGCAGCGCGTAAAAATCGCCGTTCTGGATGCGCGACGGCACGAGGTAATCGCGTGCGCCTTCCGGCGTGGAGCGCGTGAGGTTCGGCGTCTCGATCTCCAAAAATCCGTGTTCGTTCAAAAAATTACGGACGAACGAGATCGTCTCGTGGCGGAATGCAAGATTGTGCGCCAAGCGTTCGCGGCGAAGATCAAGATAGCGATATTTCAAACGGACCTCCTCGTTGATCTCGTAACCGTCGGTGTCGAGCGGCATTGGGGTCGTCTCCGAAGTGTTGATTATCTCGAGCCCGCTCGCGAATATCTCGTGCTTGCCGGTGGGGATCTTGTCGTTCACCATGTTCTCAGGACGCTTGTTCACCATGCCGGTCACTTTCACCACGTATTCCAGGCGCAGGTCCGATGCGCCCGCCACTTTGGGGCCGAAGACCACCTGGGCCACACCGCTCCTGTCGCGGAGATCGATGAAGATAAGCTTGCCGTGGTCGCGGCGGGCGTGCACCCAGCCGAAGACCTCCACCTCCTGCCCTTCCTTGCCGACGATATCCGCGATGTTCGTTCTCATGATCGTAGTATGCTAATATTAATACAATGTTGACGTTTGAACAAATGTTCACCCGGTTCGCGATCGCGCTCGTTCTTGGCGCGCTCCTCGGCCTCGAGCGCGAGCTCGTGGGCAAGGAATCGGCTGGCGTCCGCACCGTGATGCTCGTATCGGGCGGCGCGGCCATCTTTGCGATGACCGGCCTCATGCTCCCCTATATCGTTTCCGCCGGAACGGGCAATCTCGCCGACGTCGTGGCGCGCAACGGCGGCTACCTCGCAATGATCGCGAACATCGTGGTCGGCATCGGGTTCCTCGGCTCCGGCATCATCATCAAAACGAACGACGACCATCCGCACGGCGTGACGACGGCGGCGCTCATCTGGATCGCCGCCGCGATCGGCATCCTTGTCGGCATTGGCCTCATTGAGTTCGCCGCCGCCGCAACGGTGCTTCTCGCACTTCTGCTTTACATGCTTCGCAAATTGAATCTCTCCGAGCGCGCGAACGGAAAAAGATAGATCGCCGCGATCAGCGTTCGATCAGCGCCCCGTATTTTTTATAGAACGCTTTCTTTGCGAGCTCGACCGCGAACAGATAGACGAGCACGACCACGACGATGAGTGCGACCGGCGCGAGCCCCATATGGACGAAGTTCATGAACGGTGCGATCGGCGAATAGGCGATGCCCCACGCAACGGCCACTGCGCCGAACGTGGCGAACATGAGCGCCTTGCTCGGTCCGCCGTTCTTCCAGAAGCTGAACCGGGTGCGGATGATGTTCACCACGAGCGCCTGCGTGGCGATCGATTCGAGGAACCAGCCCGTCTGGAACCCCGATCCGCCCAGATGAAAGACGAACAATAAGATCCCGAAGGTGATGAAATCGAAGAGTGAGCTGAGCGGCCCGAAGATATACATGAACTTCTTCATGAACGCGATATCGAACTTCTTCGGGCGTTCGAGGAAATCCGGGTCGACGTTATCGAACGGGATCGCGAGCTGCGATGAGTCGTAAAGGAAGTTGTTCAATAATATCTGCGGCGCGGTCATCGGCAGGAACGGCAGGAACACCGACGCGACCGGCATGCTGAACATGTTGCCGAAGTTCGATGAAAGTGCCATCTGGAGGTATTTGAAGGTATTGGCGAATGTCTTGCGCCCCTCGACAATGCCGTCAATGATCTCGCCGAGCCCCTTATTGAGCAGGATGATGTCCGCGGTCTCCTTCGCGATGTCCACCGCGTTGTTCACCGAAATGCCGACGTCCGCCATCTTGAGCGAGAGCACATCGTTCACGCCGTCGCCCATGTACGCCACCACGTGCCCATTCTCGCGGAGTGCGCGGATGATGGCCTCCTTCTGTTCGGGGTTCACGCGGGTGAAAATATTCGTGGCATCCACCACGTGCCGCAATTGATGCTCGTCGAGCTTCGCGAGGTCGTCGCCCGTAAGCGGGTTTGTCATCTCGAGGCCGATCTCCTCGGCGATATGCTTCGTCACGAGGAAATTGTCGCCCGTGATGATCTTCATACCGACGTGATGCGCCGCCATGCGCGCAAGCGTATCCTTCGCGGTCTTCTTCGGCGGATCGAGGAACGCCAGGAATCCGACGAACGACGTATCCTTTTCCTCCTCCTTTTTATACGCCACCGTCCGGCGCGGCACTTCCCGTACGCCCACCGCGAGCACGCGGAAACCGTCCGCGCTCAAACTATCGTATTCCTTGTCGATCTTCGCGCGCATCGCCGCGGTCAGTTTCTTCTCCTTGCCCGGCGCGCCATAGTGTGCCGCATTCTTCAGAATCTCCTCCGGGGCGCCCTTCGAGATCAGCACCGTCTTTGCGCCGCTCTTCACGATGACCGACTCGACGCGCCGTTCCGCGTCGAACGGGATCTCGTCCACTTTTTCCCATTTGCCCGCGCCGAGCGCCTTCGAACGCTCCTTGAACTCCTCGATCGCGCGGTCGAGCACGCCGCGCACGCCGGTAAGATGCATGCTGCTCACATAGCCCCAAAAAAAGGTGTCTTCGTTCTCCTTGCCGAACGGATCGAGGCAGCGGATGAGCGCGATCCTGTCCTCGGTGAGCGTGCCCGTCTTGTCCGTGCAGAGCACGTCGACGCTGCCGAAGTTATGGATCGCCGCAAGTTTCTTCACGATCACGCCGCGCTCGGACATCCTTAAGGCGCCTTTCGCAAGATTGCTCGTCACGATGAGCGGCAGAAGTTCCGGCGTAAGGCCGACCGCGATCGCGACGGCAAAGATGAATATCTGGAGAGGGTCGCGTCGCAGGAAGAAGATGTTCAGGAGGATGACCGCAAGCACGAGGAAAAGCGTGATGCGGAAGATGAACAGGCTGAAGTCCTTTATATTCTTCTCGAACTCGGTCGGTTGGTCGGGCTTCACGAGCTTCCCTGCGATCGTGCCCACCTTCGTGCCCGCACCCGTCGCCACCGCGACCACGGTCGCTTTCCCGGACACCACGCTCGTGCCCAGATACACCGCGCCGCCCGCCTCCTTTTCTCCCGGCGACGACTCCCCCGTCAAGACGCCCTCGTTCAGAAAGAAGTCGCGCGCATCGATCACGATGCCGTCGGCCGGCACGAGATCGCCCGCCTCAAGGAGAAGGATGTCGCCCGGGACGACCTCGCGCATGTTCCGCTCCTTCGGTTCGCCGCCGCGCACCACCGTGGCCGTGATCGTCACCTTTTCACGAAGCGCTTCGGCCGCTTGCGCGGACTTGTAGCTGTTCACGAAATCGATCACGGCACTCCCGAACACGATCACGAGGATGATCCCCGCCTCGAAACGGGAGCCGAGCGCACCCGACACTATCGCGGCGGCGATCAAAAGCAGGAGTAGTGGATTTTTGAATTTCGATGCGAATATGAGGAACGGCCGGAGCTTCTTCCGCCCGGCGAATTCGTTGATCCCATAGATCTTGAGTCGCCGTGCCGCCTCCGCGGGCGAAAGCCCTTTTGCGGAAGTTTTGACCGACGCAAACACTTCGGCGATGTTCTTTCCCGCAAGCGCGGCGAGAGGATCTGCAGATGTCATGCTTTTATTATATTCGACCCGACAACAAAAACCTATTGCGATAATTTTTCCGGCACCTATCTGCCCGCATTATATAGCGCCGAGATCTCAGCTGCCGAAAGGGCACGGTTATAGATGCGAACGTCGTCGATCGGACCCTGAAAATATTCGCCCCCTCCATTAAGACCACCGATCGTAACGGGCGCTGCGTTGTTGGTGACCGTTCCGGAAAGCGCGCACGAAAACACCTGATTGGCACCAACATACTCTTTTACGGTACTCCCGTCCCATGTCACCGTAACAAGGCTCCACTGACTCGCCGAAACAAGACTCGCACCGGAATTGCAGCCCGTATTGCCAATGATGCGCGAGCTAAGTCCTCCCAAGCTGATGTTCAATTCAAACGGAATTCCGGTGGTCGACCAGGACGCGCGTTTTGAAAGCACCTCTCCCGCGCTGAAGGATTGCGTTGGAGCAATCCATAGTGACATCGTGATAGCGTTCAAATCATTGAACACCGCACCCGAGCCAACGTTCACATAATTTCCGTTGAAATATCCCGCATAACTTCCCACCTTGCCCGCCGCATAATAGGTAGAATTGGTTCCCACGGGCGTCCCGTTCCATGTACCCGCGTTCCCATTGCCCGACTGGTCCTGCGTCGTACTCCCCACTCCCTCGTCCATCGGCCAGTAGCCGACAAGCCCATTTGTGTTGAATAGCGGAGATATGCCGAGGCTCGATCCGTTCGCAATGACGTCGGGATAGTTGGGGATGATGGGCTTTGCACCTAACGATGCTTTCTGCTTTTGTGATTCGGGGATTGCGGTGACCTCGAATTGGCCGTTCTTTGTGGAATACGTATAGAAAAGGCCCGAGGATGAAGAATTGGTGGGATCTATAGGAAGTGATCCCAAAGGAGATCCTGCGCTGATATTCGAGAAATTGATAGGGATCCAGCCCAATGCGTTCGTAAGACGAGTAGATGTGTTTACCGTGCAGTTGTAGGTGGAGCTTGCCGACAAGGCAGGAAGGCCAAGATTGCCGCAGGTGCTCGAAGTATCGGAAAAAGAAGTATATACGAGGGTTGAGGTTCCCATGTTTCCCACCCCTCCCGTATCCGTGGAATACAAGCCTAATGCGGTGTTCAGGGTCGCCATGTCGCTTACCCGGTTGGCATCCCTACTTTGAGCCAAGAGTTGTGCGGGATTCAATGTGAGGACCACCACTACCGCAAGGATGGCGATGATCGCGATCACGACCAGAAGTTCGATGAGGGTGAAGGCGGAAGGTGATGAGGAAGTCGGGTTTCGCCGGTGAAGATGCATATGAAAATTATAACATGGGGCGTGAGGGCAAAAAATGGAGGAAAATGATATGGAGTTGACGCCGCTATTCAAAATCCACCGCAGGGACCTCGTCGACGATCTCGTAGCTCAGCCCGCCGGTATCCGCCGCAGCCGCATCATCCTCGCTCTTTAGAAATTCCTCCCTTAAGCGCGCAGCGCCATCCGGGCCGAGCGCCGCAAGATATGCCTCGCTTTCAAGCGACCGCTCTCGGAACTCGCCGTCGAGCGCCTTGATGCGCGGACTCACCTCGAGCGCGCGCTCGTTCAAACCGAGGAGCGAGATGTTCTCCAGACGCTTTACGCGAGAGAGCGCCACATAGCCCATGCCGCGGTCGAACGCGCGCGAGAGGTCGATCTCCGCGGCATCGAGCGTCATACCCTGGCTCTTGTGCACCGTGATCGCCCATGCGAGCTTGAGTGGCATCTGCCGCACCGACGCACGCACCTTGCCGTTCTCCTCGAGTTCCCATGCCTCACGCGAAGGAACAATGCGCCTTCCTTCGAAAGTGAGAATGACCGGAAAGGCCTCCGCGGCCGCGTCGTTATCGTCCCCGCCGCCGCTCGTGAAATCGATCACCTCGCCAAGCGTGCCGTTCACATACCCCATGCCGCGGTTGTTGCGCGTGAACATCACGCGTGCGCCTTTTTTCAATACAAGCCGGTCGATCTTGTGGTCCTTTTTCAATTTTCCGACGAGCGCCGCCGCGCCACGCTCAAGCACCTCGTATACCACCTCGGGCGTGCCGGTGAGTTTGCGCAATTCGGCGTCGTTGATCCCGTTGACGTCCTCATTGTGGGTATAGAGCCGCGCGATGCCGATCGGCGCCGCCACGGGCGCGTGCAGCCGCGAACGCAGGAGCGCGAGCGTTCCGGCGCCGATATTCCCGTCGCGGATATCGTCGAGGATGCGCAGAAGTTTTTCGTCGCCCTGCCGGTGCTGTTCGTGCAGGTAGCACGTGCGCATGCCGGCGGACTTCCATGCGGCGGAATCGATGACGAACTTGTTCTCTTCGCTGTCGCGCGGGACGTCCGGCTGATCGGCCCCGGACCGCACCGGCGGGATCTGGAAGAAATCCCCGCAGCAGATCAGCTGAAGGCCGCCGAACGGCGCGATCGAATGCCGCGCGGTCTTGCAGATGAAGTCGACGCGGTCGAACTCCTCGGGATGCAGCATGGAGATCTCGTCGATGATGAGCACCTTCGCGTTGCGGATGCGGGCCGACACGCGTCCGTTCGCATGGACGCGCTCACGCTCCTGCTCCGGCGTGAGCGCGCCGAAGCTCAGTCCCGCCCACGAATGGAGCGTACGCCCCGAAAGGTGGCTCGCCGCGATGCCGGTATAGGCGGTGATCGCCGCATCGACGTCCCTTGAGCGGAGGAAGTTTATATATTGATTGAGCAGATAGGTCTTCCCCGCACCGGGCGCGCCGGTCAGGAACACGTTCTCTCCCGATTTCAGGATTTCCAATGCCTGCGACTGGGTCATGCCCCGTATTATATACGTTTTTGGCCGTATTGACAAAGTTTTCTCTATCTGCTATCATTAATCCAATGCGATAAAGAAACGTAGTCGAAGTTCTGAAGAAACAAACATAACCAAAGCATATTCACATGACCGGAACAATCAAAACGCTCACGGACCGCGGATTTGGATTCATCTCTCGCGAAGGCGAGGCGAAGGATCTTTTCTTCCACTCCAAGGAGCTCCAGGGCGTGGCGTTCGACGACCTCAAGGTCGGCGATGTCGTCTCGTTCGAAGTCGTCGATGGCGAGAAGGGTCCCGCCGCGACCAACGTACAGCGCGCATAACCTGCCGCTACCGTTAAAAAACACCCTCCATTCCAGAGGGTGTTTTTTTGCACAATGGTTCTTTTTTATTTCTTTCCGTCCGCACCCGAAAGATAATCGTCGAGCGTTTTATGGACCTCTCCCGCCACCTTCTTCAATTGCTCGCGGCGCTTCCAGAACGAGTTGTTCTCCGAAATGTCCTTCTTACGGATAAGGCCCAGCTCGCGGATGGCCACGTACCGGTCGTGACCGAGATCGTCCGTCGTGCGAAGGTCGATGTCCTCTATCCCTTGGTAGACCTGCTTGAGCACGAAATATTTCGGTGCGAGGTCCTTTGCGCGGCTGCCCTTCCCCCGTCCCTTGAAAAAGACTTCGAATGACGGAGTGGATTCGATATACTCAATGAAATCGTGCAGCGAAACATAGAATGCGAACCCTTCGGGGGCTTCGCGTACCTTTCCTCCCTTCTTTGCGAGCATCTGCCGTACTTGCTTGGAATTGGATTCCATGGCCTGATTATAGCATGCCCGGCGGGAAATAGCGATGGCACGGCGAAAGCCCTACCAGATCCCCGGTCAACGGTGAGGACAACCCGCCCAGCAGCAGGGTCGGCGCATTCCCTCTTTAAGCTCCGAACACACCCGTTCAACATGCTGCTTTCTGGTTTCCGCCTTCTTGACGGAGGTGGTCCAACATATCCATTCGTTGCGTGCGAGCGGGGTGATATCCTCCCATTTCGCCCGCGCCGCCGGATCGGCAATAAGGGCCTTTCGTAGATCCGCCGGCAATTTGTGGACCACACCGTCTGAAATTCTTTTCTTCAACATAAAACCATTTTACTCGCTTCCATACGCGTTACCAAGCAGCACAAAAACAGCCCCTTCGGGCTGCTTTTGTGCTGGCGATCCGTAAGCCGGATTCTGTCGACCGGCGGCGCCCGTGAAGGCGTTACCGATGGACGGTCATTTATCTGTGCCCTTGATCGCTCGCGGGCTCGCGCGCCTGCTTGCGCAGACGCCCTGCGGCACTCCGGACATGCTCCTTGCGGAACGCATCCGGCACGGCCTTGCACCCGGTAAGGATTTTGCCGTTTCACTTCCGCTTTGTTGTCCCTATGGCGGAATTGGACCTTCTAGCTCGGGATCGGGTCCCCCCGGCCGTTTCCGGCCTTTGAACGGACCTTGTCCGTGGGGCGTCACTGCTCGCACCTCTGTTCTTGCGAATGGCGGCTGTTGGCCGCTACCTTTTTGTCT
>JARLIC010000035.1 GCA_031291905.1 Minisyncoccota bacterium | reverse complement strand
GGATCATGTAACGCATTAGCATTTCCCTTTTTGCCCGTGACATTGAATTGACCAGGCGAAGCGGTCCATATATTCAGGGTGGAAAGTCCAAACATGCGCCGCATGATGCCGCTCACCGCATCAATGTTTTGTACATTCTGAAATGGGATCGTCACCGAATGTCGCGTAATGATACCTGAATCAATAGTAAGCCTGTCTTCCATGACGGAAAATTGGATACTGTTATAAAATGCGATTTCCCAAACTACGCATATAGCAGCGATAACGACAAAAAACCAAAAGATGCCAACCAATCCCTGCGGATCATCTGCTATCCCATAGAACATTGAAACGACAAGATAGATAATAAAAACCTTGAGAAGAACTTTCACAATCCAATAAGCACTTACCCCCGTCGGCAATTTGAGTAATTTATTTGTAGGGAGCATATTTTATAATGTTAATTGTTAATATCGTTACGAGCCGCCCTAACTTAGCAAGAAGAGAAGATGACCCATCACAACCAAAAGGAAAACGATACCGCACGCCAGAGTAAAAATCTGTAAAAATACCGGGATTGGCGACGATGCGCTTGGAATGTTTTTTTGTATATCCTCAACCTTAGTACCAATGTTTATCTCGTCGATTCCCGTATTGCAAATGCCGTCTACAATCCTATCTTGCGCATTCGTCCATGTACGGAAAAAGTAGTAATCCAAAACATATTGAACAATGCCGCATAATAACGATGAGGCGATGAAAATCCACGCAGTAAATAATAATACCTTATCTCTATGTACGAGTTCCATGGATAACGCTGGAACATTAAAAATAAAAACGGATACCGTTAGGATGACAGTACCCACAAGAATCAACTGTTGAACAAGCTCACGAAATACTTCGTTTGCTTCCTGACGATAACTCGCAGCAGAGTTCTCAAACTTATTCTGCTGGTCTCTCAAATAGTCGTCTGTCATTTCTTATTATCCCCCTCTGGCTTAGACGGTTCGCTGGATTGACTGCTAGCCGGCTTTATATCTGGCCGAGTCTGATTTCCTATACTTTTTTCGATCCGCTCTCCCCCATCGTCTTTATCAGCCATGGTTTTATCATACATCTTTCTCCCTAAAATCCAAGCAGTGCCATAATGTCTTGTATCAACATAAAGGCATAGCAAATTGAATTCGTGCCACCCCCGAAAGATACCCTACCCCGCTATTGCCATCTGCAAACTTCGCCATTCTTCCAACTCTTTGGCGATCAAGTTCCAACTATCTATACATGGGGCTACGATAACAAAAAGGGGTACGTCATCCGTACCCCTTTTTGTTATCGCTGTTTTAGAGGGAATCGAACGCCGGAGCCGATTTTCTCAGCAGAGAAAATCGGCGAGGCGGTGCCCAGGCCTCGTGCGAGCGACGGCGCGAGTGCGACTCGCGGTGCGGAAATCGGCAGCGAGTTGGAAACAAAGACCCGTCTTCGTTTCCAACGAGCGAACCGATTTCATGAATTCTTATTCATATTCCCGCTCCCATTTCCCCCTGCTTGACAAAATAAATATAATGGTGCAGAATATTATCAGTCAATTTGGCATAGCATCCGCAAGCCAAAGGGCATCGAAATCTTTGATTTTACGCCACAAGGAGGCGCATCATGGCAGCAACGTTCGTACTCAATGACTGGAGCGGTTGTTTTCCCGAGAGCCGCTCGCTCAACTGCATCCCCCGCAACGAGGACGAGATCGATGAGGATCGATTCCTCAGTGGGAACGAACACCGGCGCGAATACCTGACAATCGAGGAATTCGGAGCCGGCGACGAGGGCAAAGAAGAAGATGAAGACGACAGCTTCGTGAGGCGTCTGATCGCCGTGGAGCTCACCCCGTCCCAACTCACCGCCGCAGCCGCGGTGGTGGCCGAGAATCCCCAACTTCTCGTCAAGCTCTATCACGAGGGAAACCACTCCGATGAACTGGACCGCAAGGAACAGTGCGTCGCCCGCAAGAAGATCTTCCAACTGGTCGTGGACGTGGTTACCGCCATGCTCGCCGCCAAGCCGGCAAAGAACATCGTCCGCGCGCTCGCAATGCGGCGCGACGAAGAATCCGGCAGGACGCTTCTCGCCTGCTTCGCGAGGTTCGCGCGGTACGAGGTAAGGAACACGGCGAGGTGTCACCACCTTGCCGCGACCACCGTTCTGAAGCTCCTCGGCTATGCCGATCCGTTCGCCCGCGTTCTCGACTAACCGGTCGAATATCAACAATGACGGCCCGATGCATACCAGCACCGGGCCGTTTCTCTATCTCGGGCCGCATGATATCATAATAGTAGTGAGGGAAACGGAGGTGCGGCAATGAATCTCTTCGATCAGGCGGAGGAAACACTCAACGTTTGGGGCGTCGTAATGTGGACGCTCATCGTTCTTGCCATAACGGCGGTCGGTCTGCTGGGAACCGCCGTCTTCATAGCGGTGAGGCATCTCTTTTAGGGAGGGGTGAGATGACGACATCTGCGAAGTATCCGTATCAGAGTACCGGCGGGGACGATCGCACGCCCAAGACCTTCTCCACCGACCTTGTCGACTACGAACTCAAATGCGAAGCGCGCCGGCAACGGGAAGTGCGGGAGAAAGCCTTTATCACTTCCCTGTTCGGCCCGCCACCGCCTCAAAAGAACGATTAGATCCGAAGACCGGCCGCCGCGAACATCCATTCGCGACGGCCTTTTTCATTGCCGGCAAGGGTTGACAAATTCCCTAAAAAGGGCCATCGTTAATCCAGCAAGGCAATCACGGGGGAGGCATTTATGCGCGGACCACGATCGCTTTTTCCACTGCTGCTCATGCTCGTCCTGGCCATGACGGCCGTTGCCCTGCACGCGCAGGGCCGGGCACGCGTAGTGACCCAGGAGTTGAACACGGGCGAGTTCAACGTCAGCCCGTGGATGGTATACGACCAGGCAAGCGGCATCGCCTACGACTGCGTGAACCTCGATGACACGCGATCACTGAGCTGCTGGATGGAACTCGAGCGGAAGTTCTGGTTCATCCCGCTCCGCCCTCAACGGATCGATATCGTACGCGTCTACCGCACCGACGGCACGAAGCCGCCGAAGCGGCACCGCGGCACCACGCCGCCGAAACTGCCGAAATCGCAGCACGGCGCAAAATGAACGCAGCATCCGGGAGGCTCCCATGAGCCTCCCATTTTCATATTTCCCTCATTTATATTATCCTCAATAACGACATGAACATCCTTGCCATAGAGACATCGTGCGACGAGAGCGGCGTGGCCCTGCTCACCGTTTCTCCCGTCGCGCACGGCGGCGCGCCGAAGGCCGTGGTCCGCGAGGACCTCGTCGCCTCGCAGATCAAGCTCCACCGTGAGTTCGGCGGCGTGGTGCCGAACCTCGCTAAACGCGAGCATATCAAAAATCTGCCGATCCTCTTCGCGCGCCTGCAGAGGAAGCTTCGCGCCAAAAAGATCCCGTTCAAGTTCGACATGATCGCGGTCACCGTGGGGCCCGGCCTCGAACCCGCGCTCTGGACCGGCATCACGTTTGCACAGGCGCTCGCCAAGGAATACAAGAAGCCGCTGGTCGGCGCGAACCATCTCGAAGGGCACCTCTACAGTTTTTTGCTGCCGCCGCGACAGCAAAAAACCGTAAACTCCAAGTTACAAATAGCCAAATCCAAAATAAGGACCAAGGCGCAGGCAACGAAAATTGCGTTCCCCGCGATCGGGCTCATTGTGAGCGGCGGGCATACCATTCTCATCAAGATGGATTCGCTTGTGAAGTGGAAGCATCTCGGCGAGACGCGCGACGACGCGGCGGGCGAGGCGTTCGACAAGGCCGCGCGCATGCTCGACCTCCCCTACCCCGGCGGCCCGGAGATCGAACGGCTTGCGAAGACCGGCGACCCGCACACCGTCGAGTTCCCGCGCCCCATGCTGCACGAGAAGAACTACGAATTCAGCTTCTCCGGCCTCAAGACCTCCGTCCTCTATTATTTACGCGACCATCCGGACGCGCTGACCGGCAAAAAGGGCAAAGCGGACATCGCCGCGTCGTTCCAGGCGGCGGCGCTCGACGTGCTCGTCGCGAAGACCATGCGGGCCGCGCGCGAGTACGGCGCGAAGTCGGTCATCCTTTGCGGCGGCGTCGCCTCCAATAACGCCCTTCGCGGGCGCTTGCGCAAAGCCACACACGGGGAAGGCCGCGCGTTCTTCGTCCCCGAACGGCGCTACAATCTCGACAACGGCGCGATGATCGGCCTTGCGGGCTATATGGCGCACCTCCGCGGCAAGCGCTATCCCTTCAAAGCGAACGGCAACCTCGGCATATAGCGAAATATATTCCGCTTAAGCAATGCGGCGTGCCCGGTTTCCTGCCGTAAATCTGCAGGCGGGAAACCGGGCACGCCGCATTGCTTGACGGAATATATAAGCATATGCTAATATCTCCATATGACCGACCTCTGCAGGGAAGTGAACAAGTTCGGGAAAGGCATCGGCAACGCCGCGCGCTACCGCATCGTCCAGGCGCTCCTCGGCGGCCGGAAGACCGTGGGCGAGATCACGGCGATCGTGAAGCTCTCCCAGCCCGCCGTGTCCCAGCACCTGAAGACGCTCCGCGAATGCAACATCGTCACCGACGAGCGGCGCGGCCAGGAGGTCTTCTATACCGTGGACACGGCACACACGCTCTATCTCCTCAGACATCTTCTGACCGACATGAAGAAGAAACCGCCCGATAAAATAAAAACGTCGAAACGCGGGCGGACGAAAAAATAAACCATCAATAAAACAAAATATGGACGCACTGAAGATAAAAGTCATTCTCGGCAGCACGCGGCAGCAGCGGTTCGGCGAACAGCCGGCGAAATGGATATTCGAAAAGGCGAAGGCGAAAGGGCTGGACGTCGAACTCCTCGACCTTCGGGACTATCCGCTCCCCTTCTTCGACGAACCGGTGAGCCCCTCGATGATAAAGGAACCGTACGCCGAGCCGAACGTCGCGAAATGGACCGCGAAGATCGCGGAGGCGGACGCCTTCGTTATGATCGCCGCCGAATACAATCACGGCTATACGGCGGTACTCAAGAACGCAATCGATTACGTCGGAAAGGAATGGCACAAGAAGCCGGTCGCATTCGTGGGCTACGGCAGCGTGGGCGGCGGGCGCGCCGTCGAACAGCTCCGCGAAGTGGCCATTGAAACGCAGATGGCGCCAGTCCGCAACGCGGTCCATCTGACCAACTTCTGGGGCCTTCTCGACGAGAAGGGCGCGATGAACTTCTCCTCGTTCGAAGGCGCCGGCGACGGCATGCTCGACCAGCTCGTCTGGTGGGCGAAGGCGCTCAAGACCGCGCGCGACGCGGACGCGGTACAGAGCTAACGGCAAAACAATATTGACGCACGACATACAAAAACACCCCGCTTGCGGGGTGTTTTTGTTACGCCAGCTTTTCCACCCGCACGCCTATCAGCCGGATATCCTTTCTCTGTGGATTCTCGCGCTTGTCGAAGAATGGCGCAAAGAGCCGCATCGCCTCGAACTGCAACGTCGCCGCATCGCGTGCGGGCGCGGACAGGGTCGCCCCGCGCGTCTTCGTCGTGAAGTCCGCAAAGCGCACCGTGATGGTGACCGACCCGAACGACGCGAAGCCGCTCTCCGTAAAGTGCCGGTGCACACCCTGCGCGAGCGCGATCAATCGCTCCTGAATGATGTTCGCATCGCGCGTATCGTGCGCGAAGGTCTCCTGCTCGCCGATCGATTTCGCCTCCCACTCCTCGACGATCTCCGCATCGGAACGACCGCGCAGCTTCCCGTACAGCTCGTTCCCCCACTTGCCGAACATAGTATAAAGTTCGGGCTCCGAGAACCGCTTCGCGTCGGCGACCGTCCGCACGCCCAGCCGCTTCAATTCCTCCTCGGTCTTCGGCCCCACGCCGGGTATCTTGCGGACCGGCATCGGCGCGATGAAATCCTCGGCCTCGTCTTCCTGCACCACAAGGAACCCGTCCGGTTTATTCTTGTCCGATGCGATCTTCGCGATCAACTTGTTCGGCCCGATGCCTACCGAGGCGGTCAGCGCCTCGCGCGTGCGGATCTCGTCTTTGATCGCGTGCGCGATCTCCGCGGCATGCTCATACGAACCCGCGAACGAAAGATCGAAGTACGCCTCGTCCACGCTCGCCTCCTCGACGTGCTCCGCGTGCGCACGCACGATCGCCATGATCCTCCGCGACACCTCCGCATAGCGATGCATGTCGACCTCCAGGAACGTCGCGAGTGGAAGGCCCTTCGCGTGCGCGGCTTCCGAAAGCCGCCACGCGGTCGAGATCGGAAGCGCCGAGCGTATGCCGTACTCGCGCGCCTTGTAGTTCGCGGTCGAGACCACGCCGCGCCCGCGGCCCTCTTCGGGATCGGAGCCGACGACAAGCGGTCTGCCCGCAAGGCGCGGGTTGTCGCGCTCTTCCACCGAAGCGAAGAACGCATCCATGTCCAAATGACCAATAATGCGGATCATGTTTATGAGAAAAGTGTCACGCTCTTTTCGAACCGGGTCGCTACGCTGAAGGTTCGAAAAGAGCATGACACTTTTCTCATAAATCACTACTCTTTCTCTATTTCGTTTTTTATTTCTTGAAATTCGTTCTCGACCTCGACGAGGCGCTCCTTGCTCAGCTTGATAAGTTCGCCCGCTTCGCGGATCTTCACCAGTGCCGCCTCGAGATCGATCTCGTCCTGCTCCTCGAACCACTCCGAGATCTTTTTGATCTTGTCGAGATGCTCCTTGAGGCCCTTGGAAGTTGTTTTTGCCATGATAATTAAAATAATGAATTGCCCTGTCCTGATTTGATTCTCTCTCCTTCCTTCTTCCCTCCTTTGCTTCTTTTCGCTTCTTCCCTTCCGCCCGCCACTTCCGTATCCACCGTACCGTCATTCACCTGAAGCGCGATCGGATCGCCGGGGCGCAGGCCTTTCGTACTCCTCACGATTTTACCACCGGTACGCGCAATGGAATAGCCGAGCGCGAGCTGGCGCGCGGGATCGTTGTGTTTTGCGGCCATGCGGGCGAACTCGACGGTCTGCTTCGCATCGGCAAGCGCCTCCGCGAACACGCGCTCGAACGAGTTCCACATGCGCTCCATGCGGCTCCTCACCTCCTGCACCTCGAGCGGGAAACGATTGAGCAGGCCCGCGAACTCGCGCACCCTCACGTACGCCTCCTCCCACGACCGGCTCAAAAGATGCGCTGCAGCCGTCGGCGTGCTCGTCATATAATCCGCCGCGAGCGCCATAAGCGGCACGTCCTGATCGTGGCCGATGCCCGCGATCACCGGCACCGGAAAATCCACGACCTCGCGCACGAGCGCTTCGTTGTTGAACGCCTGCAGCGATTCGAGCGAACCGCCGCCGCGGATAATGACGAGCGCTTCAATGCGATCGTCCGCGGACGGGTCCGCGAGGCTCCGCATCCGCCGGATCGCGGCGAGGAGCGGCGCGACCGACTGCTGTCCCTCCACGCGCGAATCGATCACATTCACGACAAACCCGAACTTGCCCAAGTTATTTTCAAAATCGTGGATCACCGCACCCTTCATCGAGGTGATGACGCCAATCCGCGAAATGTAGTCCGGGAGCACGCGCTTGCGCGCCTCGGCGAACACGCCCTCCGCCTCCAGCTTCTTGCGCAGGTCGTCGTACGCTTTCTTCAGCGCGCCCTCCCCCACCAGCTCCACCGTATCCGCCACGAACGAGAGCCGCCCGCTCGGCGCGTACACATTCGCATGTCCGCCCAATATGATCTCCATCCCCGGCTCGAGCGCCACACCGCACATGTCGTAGTTGCGCCCCCACATGATGCAGTCGATCACGCCGTTCGCCGCCTTGTCCTTGATCGTGAAATATACGTGGCCCGACGCCGCGCGCTTGAGCTCGGATATCTCGCCCGTTATTTTGACGGCTTGCGCTTTGAAGAATGTGTTTAATATCTCTATATATTGCGCGACGGTGAACACCTTCTCCTCCGCAAAGTCGATCCTGGTACCTGATGCCATGTCCGTATTTTACCACGGCTACCGATTCATCTCCCACACCCGATAGTTCAGATACGCGGCGAAGGTCACCCATGCGGCATACGGCACAAGGAGCCATGCGGCCGCCGCGGACACGGAAGCGACGAGCCCTATGAGCGCCACGATCGTAAGATCGAGGAATAGGCACACGAAGATCGCGGGGCCGATGCGCCGGCGATAGAAAAAGGTGTAGCTCCAAAACACGTTCACGGCGGCGTTCAGGATGAATATGGCGGTGATGATGAGCGGCACGCTGTTCACGCCGAGTGACGACATGTTCCATACGAGGAACGCGGACGCGGCGGCGAGGATATAGAGCACGGTCCATACCGCACCGATCACCGCGCCGGGCGGCGTCCATCGCGGCTTGCCGATCGTCGGATACCACGTGCGCACGGCCGCCATGGTGAACCGGCCGCCGAGCCAGGCGACAAAAATGGCGATAAGAGGGATGAGAATATAGTTGAGGCGCATAGGATTCGTTGCTCTTTAATACTAGCAGAATCGCCGCGCAATAAAAAAGCGGGCCCTCATGGAGCCCGCACTGCCGATCCGCGACCGATCGCCTTACCTCATTTCGTCCTGGATCTCCGCGGCATTGGCGAGATCCTGGATCTGGTTGAAATACTCGACCAGGATGTCCGCCGCACGACGCTGCCAGGAAGCGGTCCTTCCTTTGCGCCCTTCCCTGAGGAGCAGGTCGCGGTACTCCGCGGGCGGCTTCGCAATGTCCGGAAGTATCGCTCCAATGAACCGCCGTTCCTCGTAGGAAAAATCGTGCCGGGAATCCCACACATCTCCCTCGAGTATCCAGGCCGCCCATTCAAGATCGTCCCCCGGCCGGGCCTTCTCCGCGTAAGGAAGCGGCTTGTGCTCATCCACGAACTTCATGAGATGGGCCACCACCACCGCTGCCTTAAGAGCAATAAGGGTGTGGTTCGTTCTCCGTGAAGCAACCCGAACGCATGACATAGATCTCCCTCGCTTTCCGATTCCTGGAATCGTTATATCAGAAAAAATATGGAATGGCAATATACCGCCGGTGGCGGCGCGCTCACGCTCGCCCCGCCCGCGCCGCCGCGTCCCGAACAAAAAAGATGATATAATGAACGGCATGAAACAGAACCATACCGCAGACACGCAGTCCCCCGTGCTCGTCTTCCTCGACACCGAGACCACCGGCATCGAGAACGGCCGGCTCATCCAACTCGCGTACAAGAAACAGGGCGACAAGGAAAAGACCGTCGTCGAATATTTCAAACCGCCGGTGCCGATCGAAATCGAAGCGATGGCGGTGCACCACATCACCGAAAAGCACGTGGCGGACAAAGCCGCGTTCGGCGGCTCGGATGCGCACCATGTACTGCAGGCGCTCCTCGCCGATCCGCACACCATCCTCGTCGCGCACAACGCGAAGTTCGACATGGGGATCCTCGAGCGCGAAGGCATCGCGATCGACCGGGACCGCTTCATCTGCACCATGAAGGTCGCGCAATCCATGTACGACCTCCCACAGTACAAGATGCAGTACCTCCGCTACCTGTGGGGCATCGAGGACGACGAGGCGACCGCGCACGACGCCGAAGGCGACGTGGCCGTTCTTGAAAGGGTGTTCGACTACCTGGCGACCGACTACGCCGCGACGCACGACGGCGCCGACGCCGTGGAAGCCTTCCTAGAGATCTCGAAAAATCCGGTACTCCTCCGCCGCGCGCCGTTCGGGAAATACGCGGGCAAGACGTTCGAGGAGATCAAGACTGCCGACCCCGGCTACCTCCAGTGGATGGCCACGCTCGCGGACAAGGACGAGGATTTCCTGTACACGGTGAATTATTACCTTCAAAAATAGGCCGGGCTACGCGTATTGACTGTATTTAAATATTTTGATATAATCCGCGCAGATCGTTTCAATCCTGTGTTTTGGTCTTAGCCGAAAGGCGGAAAGCGAGTAAGCAATGAAACTCATCCCGAGCGGGAATCTTGAGTCGGCGGATCCGGTATTGAAGGTCCGTTGGTGTCTCAGTCGATCGGAAGCGATGCGGCTGAGGGAAAACGGCGCGCGGAACATCCACATTCTCCTGGTGATCGTTTACGAAGGCACCGATCTGGAAGACCGCCAGCTCGTTCCCATCGATCGGATGATGACCTTCCTGAACTTCCGCAGGCCCGGCAACCATCTCGTGCTCGCCAAGGTCGTTTGGACCGTGGGCGACACAAGCAAAGAGAGGCTGGAAAAAGTGGCGCTCGAAAAAGCGTCACGCCGGATCTACGAACACAACATCCTCGATCACAACCGCACAGAGATCAGTAGCAAGCTTTTCGGGGGCTCCCTTCTCGGGTGCCTTCCGTACGGAGCCGATCTCGATATTTCCGTCCCGATAGATCACTTTCCGAAGGAGCCGCCGCAGTGGCTGAGCACACTGGTCAATGCCGGGTTCAAATACCCGCCCATCGACCAATGCTCGTTCCGCCGGCGCGCGCTCCTGGCGCCGATAAGGCTCCCTTTCTTCGGGCTTTGGGCGGTCATCACCACGATCATCCGCTCGATTATCGTCATGGTCCTTTTACTCCGCGGCATGCGGCACATCAACTACGGCGCCGTCATCCATCCGTGGAGCGAGGACATCGACGATGTGTCGCGTAACCTGAGACGGAACAGTTCGTGGTTCCAATACGGGAGCGACGGATGTCGCCGCGAAGATCGGTGGGTGTTCCTCTATCTCCTATATCCGCCGCTCGACCTCCTCATCGCATTCGTTCTCACGGTGTTGTGCTTCCATTATCACGCAAGCCTTCTCGCGTTGATCTGGATGCTGATGAAGGTAGTATGGAAACCGATACTCTTCCTTACGATCGGCGTCGGCGCCATCAGGTATCTTGGCGAACTGTCCGGACAGGCAGAAAGGAAGCGGCGCATCCGGGAGTCTTCCCGAGAGTTCCGGGATGCGAAGGAACGGGCGCGGATCGCAGAATACGACAATCTCTACAAGCTGCTCGCGTGCCGGCCGGGCATCGCCCCCGATGTCGAGAATCTCCCTTCGGAACACAGGACCATCCGTTTGCGTTTCCTGGACCTCAAAGCAAAAGTGTGCCGCCCTTACGCGGCCCACTGAGCGGAGAAACCGGGAATCGTTCATCATCATGTGGACCCGCCAGAAATTTGGCGGGTCTTTTTTATTGTTTTTATTGTTTCGTTCCGGCGCATTGCCGCGCGTTGACGGGCATCGCCGGGCAAAAATAAAAAAGGCGCACCGGAATAATTCCGTATGCGCCCCGCCGATTTTATCATCGCTCATTTATCCCGCTCTCCGACCGGCGATCGCAATAATCCTTTATGAGCCCGATCGCGAACACGATGAAGCTCATGCACCCGATCGCCAGAAATGCCACGTAGCACCGGTGACTGAGCGGCCATATGCCGCACTCGTTGAACACGCACGCAAAGAGCACCGCCATGAGCACGCACGCGCTCCAAAGCGCGACCTTCATGGCTCCCGAAACCGCCTCGTTATTCTTATCGCTCCCCATATCAGGCTCCTCTCGCCCTCTGCGCGCATTTTTGCACAAAATCGGGAAGGAATGCAACCCTTATCATTTATGGCGCATTTTATCTTCAGCTTTTCTTTATCCCCCTGAGTATGATGGGTCGTGCGGTGGGGATAGGCTGGTGCCGAAATTCGAGCCCGAGACCCGGATTCTAGGGGTTCGATTCCCCTTATCTCCACCGCGCAGCTGAAAGATTAAAAAAATATTAAAATTGATTTGACAATATTGCTCGAAAATTTAAAGTGAAGATATCCGACGCCATGTCGGATTGGTGGAGGATTAGCCCCGCACCGGGCCTATCCCTTAAAACACCCGCGCTTAGGCGCGGGTGTTTTATTTATCCCTCCCCCATCCCCAGCCTGCCGAACTCGCCGCTACGCAGGGCGCGACGGCGCTCAAGGTAGTCGGGAATGACCTTGGCCACGAGTGCCCAAAAGCGCGGGGAATGGTTGAACTCGAGGAGATGGCAAAGCTCGTGCACCACGAGGTAATCCTGCACGGGTTCGGGAAGAAAAAGTATCCGCACATTGAAGCTCAGGTTTCCCTTGCGGGAACAGCTCCCCCAGCAGGTCCTTTGGTTGCGCACCGCGATCATGCCGTGCGGGATGCCGCGGAGCGGGCTCCGCTCTTCTATTGGCGCCGGCACCGGCGCTCCCGGCGCAACGAACCGCGCCACCTTCTCGCGCACGAGGACAAGTGCCCGGTCTTTGAGGCGCGCGTAATCGCCGGGGCCGAATTGCTCAAGAAGATGCGGCATAGTGCGGCTTCGTCGCTCGGCCTGATCGATCTTTCGCGCAAGCCATGCCGCATGGTCGCGCACGAACCGCTCGGCACGGGCGTCGATGGCGGCACGCGTTATCCATCGCACGCGAGCGGGAACGGTGAGCAAAACCTCTCCACCACCACGAACGGTGAGACGGATCCTTTTCGCGCGAGGAGATCGGTGAACCGCATACGCGATGACGCGGGAATCATGAGTAATGCTCTTTTTTTGATCCATTTTTGCAATGCTCTCATTTTCTGCCCGATGACACCGGCAGTCAAACAAGCTTCAGCTTTTCTTTATCCCCTCTGAGTATGATAGATCGCGCGGTGGGCCCCGCTTGGCGCTAGGCCGGGTCTGCTAACCATGGCCTACGGGGTTCAATTCCCCGGGGGTCCATCGCAGATTAAAAAATCGTTAAATAATATTTGACGAGATACATCATTGGATTATGATGATAAAAGGTTAGCAGACCCGGAAAGCTCCGAGTTTAGGCCAAAAGCAAAAAAGACCCGGCAACGGGTCTTTTTTGTGTGCCCATCCATTGTATATGCCGCGCGTAATCGGCGGGACCGAGAGGGACGGGGCGCGCGCGAAGCGTTCGGCAGAGGCGATAACGCCGCCGGCTCCCCACGGCCACCGGGCACGGGCGGGAACGGTCAGCACGACCACGCCGTCACCGCGGACGGTGAGACGCATGCGGCGCGCGCGCGAACTCCCACGAAGGGTGTACATGATGGCGCGGGAAGAAAGAGGGAGAGGGAGGGTTTGCCTTAATCGGTCCATTTAAAACAGCTCTCGATATTTTGGATAATTATCTTTGACGATCTGTCGCCAGCGGGCAGTTTCATTGCCATTGCCAAGATTATTTTTGTGATAGACCAAAAGAACACACACGAGACACGTATCGTCGCAAACCGCAACGATACAACGATTGCCCGATGACTTCCGTGAATCCTTCGTTCCTACTACACGAAATTCGGTCTTGCAGATTCTCACGCGCTCACCGGCAATACGACCATCAATGACCGTTTCCGCGATCGAGGTATTTAATAATGAATCAAAACGCTTAAACTCCTCCTCGACGGCCGTCCAGGTGATGTCCCATGCGCCTTTATATTTCTTTTTAAAATCCTTTATGAAGTAGCGCTCCGCAAAATGTTCAATGACAATACCATAATCAGTAGACATGGTCGGGATCTTCCTGTGTGATCAGTGCGTACGGGATGATCTCGTCATCGGCGCACAATTTGTACGGCAGCTGGTTGTGGGTGAAGTCGACGATCTCCTTTGTCCGTTTATCTTTCCATCGTTTGGCAACCTCTTCAATGAACAGCAATTCCCTTTTCTCCAACGTTTCGAGTGAACGCGCACGCGATCCCCGATTCTCCGAAATAAGAATGAGGTCCTCCCCTTGTTTTATCTCTATTCTTCCTTCCGACTGAAGCTCATCTATCGCCCGGAAATATGCATCGGGGACCGGGCCATATTGAAACTTTCGATACGACATGCCGCTCATGCTTTTAAGGTTTTCATAGAACCAGCCAAAATCTGCGAGATAGAGCAATTTCGCAAGCTTCGTTTTGGGGATTCTCCCGTCACCCGCGCCGGTATGACGCAAATACGCCAGGATCATTTCCTTATATTTCCCATAGTTTGGGGTAAGGCCATTCTCCATTTCTCCAAGGCTGATGCCAAAAAGATCCGCTATCTTCTGTGCCTCGCTAAGAGTCAGATCTCTCTTCCCTTGTTCAATGGCAATATACGATGGCCGGGAGATACTAAGCCTCTTAGCAAGTTCCGATTGGGAAAATCCTTTCGCAACCCTTATTTTTCTTATAATTTTAGAGATTTCTTTGCTCATATACACATATTATCCCCATGATGTCAGAAAGTCAAGCTTGCAATGTCAGGAATATTGACATATTCTTTCCTTGGATATAAAATGGACACCAAATAATAAGCAGCACAGATCCACAAAAGGTCGGCAAATAGAACTTCAATTAATCCTCTGCCATGCAAACGAATAAGAAAATGACCGTAAAAGAAGTTATTGATGAAATGACAAATGATACGAAGGTCACCGTACAGTTCCCTAAAGAGATCGGCATCGAACTGGTGCAGGCAAATGAGCTGCGTCATTACGAGCTATTCCAGTGGCTGGTTATATTGCTCGCACCGATTGCAATAGGGTTTTGGACGGGATATGCGGTTGAACCGGTAAAATCGGCGGCACTCGCCTGGAGTGGCGCGATATTTGCCTTGGTTTCAGTCCTGTTTATCGTCTTGGCCTTTGTTTATCGCCGGAAGGTATTCAGCGGAAATGTTACAAAAAGTATTCTCCTGAAAAATTTCGACGGCTAAAAAGCTCCGCAATATCAGCCTAGCCCAAAAAAGACCCGGCAACGGGTCTTTTTTGTGTGCCGGCCACGCCCCGGCAATCGTTTCCCTCGGGAGCATGCCTTACCTTCCCGCGCCAGCGTGCATAGGCATCCTACGCCCTTCGCATGTTCTTCCCTGCATGCCCGCGGACGAG
>JARLIC010000034.1 GCA_031291905.1 Minisyncoccota bacterium | reverse complement strand
TCGATGCGCACCGATGCGGCGAAGGGGAGCGCCCGCCCGCCCGGCGTCGTTTCCGGATTGCCGAACATCACGCCGATCTTCATGCGGATCTGGTTGATGAAGATGATCATCGTCTGCGTGTTCGCCGCGAGCGCGGTGAGCTTGCGGAGCGCCTGGCCCATCATGCGCGCCTGGCGGCCCACATGCTGTTCGCCCATCTCGCCCTCGAGCTCCGCGAGCGGCGTGAGTGCCGCGACCGAGTCCACCACCACCACGGAGATCATGCCGGAGCGCACGAGACTCTCGAGGATGTTGAGCGCCTCCTCGCCGCTGTCGGGCTGGGAGATCAGGAGTTCATTCACGTTCACGCCGAGCTTCGCGGCATACTGCGGATCCATCGCGTGTTCCGCGTCGATGAACGCCGCTTTGCCGCCCTGCTTCTGCGCCTGCGCGACCACGTTCAGCGCGAGCGTCGTCTTGCCGCTCGATTCGGGGCCGAATATCTCGACGACGCGTCCGCGCGGAAGTCCGCCGACGCCGAGCGCGAGATCGAGGGAGAACGATCCGGTCGATACGACCGCGACGTCCACTTTGCTCACTTCGCCGAGACGCATGATCGCGCCTTCGCCGAACTTTTCCTGGAGCGCCGAGAGGAGATTGTTGAAATCCTTTTCGTTGGTCGGTTTTATCGAATGTTGCTGCGCCGCATGCGAGGCCTTCGGGGCAGCCTCTTTCCCTTTGGATTTTTTATATGGTGTCATGCGCTCATTATACCAAAAAGGGATGAAGAAAACCTCAAGGAAATCTGAAGGTAAAACCCCCTATATTTGCGGCCTTATTGCCGGGTCCCCGTGGAAACGGGTGATGTCGAGGTCGGCGTTGAAGAAGCGGTGCCGGTCGGGGTCGAAGAGGGAGGCTGGACGGTGGAGGTAGGGAGGGCCGCGCCGCCGACGGGATTATAAAGGATATTCTCGGTTATGCTGGCCTCTCCGCCGAGGAATTTTTTGGCCGTGACCTTAAACGGGTTTGGGCCCGCGCCAAGGAGCACTGTCTCCTCCCACGCACCGCCCGCCGCGACCGTGATCTCCTGCGTATCGTTCAGATAGAGCGCATCGGCGTTCGTGACGGTGCCCGAAAGGATGAGCGTGCTCGATGCCGTGGTATACGGGTTGCTGTCGGGGAATGAGACGGTGAGCGTCGGTCTGCCGAAGATGTGCGGCGCCTGGAATGCGAAATAGATGACAAGAAGGACCGCCACGCCGATCGCCCAGAGATATTTCGGCGGTGATTGCCGGAGAAAACGGTTGCGCGGAAGCGTGTCCGCCGAACCGGAGTTCTTGACGAGGCCGCTCTTCTTCAATTGCCGCCACCACTCCTCGCCGTCAAAGTTGAGCTCCTGACCGAGCCGTAAAAGATAGCCGCGGAAGTACGGCGCCGAAGGCATGCTTTCAAAGTCGCCGCGAAGGAGGCTTTCGATATGCGAAGGAGTGATGCCGGTGACGTCGGCGAGCTTCTTGAGGGAGATGCCCCGTTCTTTTATGCGGTCGGCGAAGAATTGCTCGAAGGGGGTCGTCGTTTCGGGGTCCATAAGCTGATTCTAGTCTGTGGAGCGGAATTAGTCCACTTACGAGATCCTTTCCTCGATCTTCTCGATGTTCACGTCGCGCGGCTTGGCGCCGTCGCCGGGTCCGATGTAATCTCCCGCTTCCATAAGGTCAAGCAATCGCGCGGCGCGGGCGTAGCCCACTTTCAGGCGGCGCTGCAGCAGCGATGCGCTGGCCTTCTTCGCTTCGGCGACCACGGAGAGCGCTTCGTCGAAAAGATCGTCGCCGTCTTCATCGCCGCCAGCGCCACCCACGGCGCCGTTGAGGAACGCGTCAATGTTTTGCGGCACGATCGGTCCGGCCTTGTCGATGTTCCTTTGTTCGGCATCGACTTCGGGTTCGCCGTCATCGCCGTCCGCCATCTGCGGCTTGTTGTGCTCCTTGATGAACGACACGACGCTCTTCAATTCCTCTTCGGTGATGTACGAACCCTGGATGCGTTTCGGCTTGGACATTTCGGCGGAGAGGAAAAGAAGGTCGCCATGGCCGAGCAGCTTCTCCGCGCCGGCGCCGTCGAGAATGGTGCGCGAATCGATCTGCGAGGCGACCTGCAGCGCGACGCGCGCGGGGATGTTCGCCTTGATGAGTCCGGTGATGACCTCGACGGAAGGCCGCTGGGTGGCGAGCAGTAAATGGATGCCGGTGGCGCGCGCCATCTGTGCCAAACGCACGATCGCGCCCTCCACCTCGCGCCCGAACGAGCTCATAAGGTCGGCCATTTCGTCGATGCCGATGAGCACGGCAGGGAGCGCGTCCGCCGGATTGGCCTTGTTGTAGCTGGTGATATCGCGGCAGCCCGCGCGCTGGAGGATCTCGTAGCGGCGGTCCATTTCCTGGATCGCCCACTTCAGGACGCCGAGCGCCTTCTTGTTCTCCGTGATGACCGGCGTAATGAGGTGGGGGATGCCGTCGTATATGGAAAGCTCCACGCGCTTCGGGTCGATGAGCACCAGGCGGAGCGTGGCGGGCGAATTCTTGTAAAGGAGCGAAGTGATGAGCGAGTGCACGAAGATCGATTTGCCGGAACCGGTCGCGCCGGCGACGAGGATGTGCGGCATCTTGCCGATGTTGGCGAAGATCGGTTCGCCGGAGACGTCGCGTCCGAGCACGAAGCCGAGCGGGCCCGACGCCATGAACTCCGGATAGTTCATCAGCGAACCCAGGCGCACGAGCGCGGCCGCCTTGTTCGGCACTTCGATGCCGACGAGGGACTTGCCCGGGATCGGCGCCTCGATGCGGATCGGATGCGCGGCGAGCGAGAGCGCGAGGTCGGAGTTGAGGGAGGTGATGCGCGAGAGCTTCACGCCTTCGGCGGGTTTCAATGTGTAGCGCGTGACGGCGGGGCCGACGTTGATCTCGCCCATCTCGACAGGGATGCCGAAGCTCTCGAGGGTGCGCTTGATGATGTTCGCGTGCGCGAGGAGGTCGCCGGTGGTCGGCTTGCTCGAGTCGCTGTTGAGGAGCGAAAGCGGCGGCGGTACGTAGTTCGCGAACACGGGCGCCTTCGCCTTCTTGCCGAGCTTAGAAAGCTCCGCGCCGTCCTTTGCGTGGATCACCGCGAGGTCATCGGCGGCGGCGTCCTTGCCGCCCTTCTTTTCCTTCCCATCCTTTTCTCCTTTATCTTTCTTTCCTTCTTCACTGCTCTCGCCGGTCACAAGAAGCGGCGCTTCTTCCTCGTTCTTATCTTTGCCGTCTTCCGCCACTTTTCCGGGCCACGTCACTTTGAGCGGGATGTTCGCGGTCACGAGTATCGAAATGATGAATACGAAGATATCGATGACCATCGCGGCCATCACGCCGAACGGGATGCGGAGCGATCCGAACACGAGCCCAAGCCAGCCGCCGTGCCCGGGAGAGAGCAGTTCGACGAGTCCGAGGAAGGTGAGGATGAGGAGGGTGGAGCCGATGAGCGTGGTGGCGAGCATCCGTTTCTGGTGCGAAAGGAGGAATACCACCGCGGCGAACAGGAGCGTTACGGGCAATATGAAGTATCCCCACCCGAGCAGGGCGTCGAACCCTCTATATATGAGCGCGCCGGCCGGCCCCGCCTTCTCGAACCTCGCAAGGACAAGGATGACCGTGGCACAAAGGAAGCTTATCGCCCAAATACTGTTCTTGGTCTCGGGGCGCAGCCGCGGCTCGCGCGCGGGAGCCGGCCGGCGGGAGTTTGCGGCGGAGGTCACCTTCTCGCCGTTTCCGGAACCGTTCGACCCGCCATTCCCTCCTTTCTTCCCGCCTTTCTTTTTCTTCGCCATTATGTCATCCATTTTAGCACCAGTCCGCGATTTTTGCATTTGCTATAATTGATGCAATGGATCCGGTCTCCCAAAAGTCCCTCATCGTCTTCGATCTCGACGGTACGCTCACCGAAACAAAGTCCGATCTCGGGCCCGACATGGCGGCCGCGCTCGGCCGCCTGTTGAAGGTGAAAAAAGTGGCCGTGATAGGCGGCGGCACCTACCGGCAATTCCGCAGGCAGTTCATCTCGGGCCTCGATTGTCCCGCGCCGTTGCTGAGGAACCTTTTCATCTTTCCGACCACGGCCACCGTTTTTTATCGCTACAACAAAGGATGGAAGAACGTATACGCCCATTCGCTGACCAAGTCCCAAAAACAGAACATAAGGAAGGCGATAAAAGAGGTGTTTAAGGAGGTCGGCTATGTTCCTCCTCCAAAGATCTACGGCAAGACACTCGAGGACCGGGGGTCCCAGATGTCGTATTCGTTCCTCGGGCAGGATGTCGTCGCAACGCTCGGGAAGCGGGGTGTGCGGCTGAAAAAGGAATGGACCGCGAAGCATACCCCCCTCAAGTTGGAGATCGCGCGCATGCTGCAGAAGCGACTTCCGGAGTTCGAGGTGCATGCCGCCGGATTCACCACGATCGACATCACGAAGCGGGGCATCGATAAGGCGTACGGCATCCGCAAGATCGAAAGATATCTGCACATACCCATAAAGGAAATGGTCTTCATCGGCGATGCGCTCTATCCCGGCGGCAACGATGCGGCGGTGAAGAGGACCGGCGTGCGGACGATGGCGGTGAAGGGGCCGAAGGATACGATCGCGATCATCGATACCATAACGGGAGGTCGTCGGTAAAATACCTCGGAATAATTGACACTTCGCGCTCAAAAAGCGTATATTTTGGGTTAATGCCCGACTTTTTGAACAGCTCATTGGGAACAAAGCTCACCGTACCGGAGGTGATACAGGAGATCATGGCGTTCATGGGCGCCGACCTTCTGCGAAGATACAAAGTGACGATCGGCACCGACTCCGAACTGCTTTCGAACAAGAACGCGGACTTCGTCACGGCCATCGTGGTGCATCGCATCGGCAATGGCGGGCGCTATTTTTATCGCCGGTTCGAACTGGGCACATTCCACACGCTGCGCGACCGTATGATAAAGGAGGCGCTGATCTCGCTTGAGGTCGCACAGGGCGTCCTCGCCGAGCTCAAAAAATTCCCGCTTCCCGAATTCGATTTTGAGATCCATGCGGACATCGGCGAGCACGGGCCGACGCGCGCCGTCATCCAGGAGATCGTCGGCATGATCCGCGCGAACAACTTCGAGGTGAAGATAAAACCGGACAGCTACGCGGCGACGAACGTCGCGGACAAGCACGTATAGAAATCACAGACCTATGGCCCTCGATACTTTGGTGTTCGATATCGAAACACAGAATTTCTTCACTTCTCCCGGCGTAGGGAGGGATAACTTCGAGGCGCTCAGGATCTCCGTGGTCGCCGTCTATTCGTATCTCGAGGACCGCTACTATTGCTACGAGGAGGACGAAATGGACAAGTTGGCCGAACTTTTCAACGACGCGCGGCGCATCGTGGGCTTCAGCTCGAACCGTTACGACGTGCCGGTGCTCACCAATTATTTCAAAAGGCTCAAAACCCCCGCGCCCGACCTGTGGGAGATGGAGCGTGTGGACCTTTTGGAGGAGATCGAGCTGGCCACGGGAGAGCGCGTGAGCCTGAACCGCCTTGCGGAAGCGAACTTGGGCGAAATGAAGACCCATCACGGCTCGGAGGCGATCGGCCTTTACGCCGACGGGAAAATGGACGAGCTCAAGGAATATTGCATCAACGACGTGAAGCTCACCAAGGACCTGTACGATCTCTATCGTAAACAGCACTATCTTTTGGTGCCGGACAAACGTACCGGCGAAATAGTGAAAGTGGAGTTTGCGAAGACCGCAAAGGTTTCCGCACTGCTATAATAGAGGGATGAAGAGGATATATCTCGATCATGCCGCTTCCACACCGGTGGACCCGCGCGTGGAGCGCGTCATGCGGCCGTATTTTCTGAAGCAGTTCGGCAATCCAGGATCGCTCCATTCGTTCGGCCAGGAGGCGATCGCCGCGGTGGACGCCGCGCGCGAGACCTCGGCGCGCCTCATCGGCGCCGATTTTCATGAGATCGTGTTCACCGGATCGGCGACCGAAGCGAACAATCTTGCGATCCGCGGTGCGGTAAAACGATGGAAGGAGATCGCGGGTAATAAGGATGTCCGTCCGCGCATCATCGTGAGCGCGATCGAGCACGAGTCGGTGCTCGAGACCGTGCACGATCTGGAACGCGACGGCGCGGAGATCGTCCGGATCCCCGTCAACAATGAGGGGCTGGTCGATGCGACGGCGGTCTCACACGCGCTTGCCGAGTGCGATGACAGCCGGACCGTGCTCATTTCCGTCATGTATGCCAATAACGAGATCGGATCGATCCAGCCGGTCGCGGCGATCGGAGAAGCGGTCCGCGTTGCGCGCAACCCGGGAAGATATCCCTTGTTCCACACCGATGCCGTGCAGGCATTCCAATTCCTCGATTGCGATGTGCGCAAACTCGGCGTCGATATGATGACGCTTTCCGCACACAAGATCTACGGCCCGAAGGGGATCGGCGCGCTCTATGTGCGGAACGATGACGCCGCACGGAAAAAGAGCAACGCAGGATCCCCTGCAACAATAATGCCGATCGTCACCGGCGGCGGGCAGGAGTTCGGCATGCGCTCGGGGACGGAGAGCGTACCACTTATCGTCGGATTCGCCAAAGCGGCGGAACTTGCCGCGGCCACGCGCAAAGCGGAAACCAAACGCCTTGCCGCCCTTCGGCAGTATCTCATAAAGGGTATAAAGAAAATCTCAAGAAAAGCTGAAGTGAACGGACCCCGGGCCGGTGGGTCCGCGGCGCTCCCGAATATCCTAAATGTCCGGTTTCCCGGCCATACCGCGGAAGACCTGATCGTCCGGCTGGACCTTGCGGGCATCGCCGTATCGGCCGGATCGGCGTGCCGCGCGCGCGCGACCATGCCTTCGTACGTGATACGTGCGCTGGGCCATGCGGAAGAACGTGCGAACGAGAGCATCCGTATGAGCTTCGGGAGGGGTACGACAAAGAGCGAGATATCCCGCGTCCTTAAAACGCTCGAAGGCTCCCTGAAACTTTTTTGAAATCTCCGTCGTAGTAAAATGATAAGGAACGCATGATGAGGGCCAAAATAAGGAAGATCATGACCGGAAAAAGGAGGGCGATCGCCATTGCGGTGGCGCTTGTTGTGGTGGTCATCCTTATAGTGGCCGTCGGTGCGAGGTCCGCCTCGGGGACCATAAAGAACTTTTCCGTTGCCGGTCCGTTCTCGGCATTTTGGCAGGACATCACCCATCCTTTGGTATCGGAGAACTCCACTCCACCGACGGGCACTTCCTTTATGAATGCCACGAGCGGCGTGGCGCTTTATCAGCCGGCGGACCAATACGAAGGCGACGTGATCGCAGCGGTGAACAAGGCGTCGCCCGCGGTTGTGTCCATCACGATCTCCGAGAACGTTCCGATCATCGAGAATTGTCCCAACGATTTCTACTATAATCTTCCGCAGGACCTCCAGCAGTTCTTCGGCAATATCCCCACTTCGACGCCTTGCGACACGGGCAAGACCGAGCTCCAGCAGGTGGGCGGCGGGAGCGGTTTCATCATTTCCGCGGACGGTCTTATCCTTACCAACAAACACGTGGTCTCCGACACGGGTGCGTCGTATTCCGTGCTCACGAACGACGGCAAGACCTATGTCGCAAAGGTGCTCGCCCGCGATCCCAATCAGGACCTGGCGGTGCTCAAGATCAATGCCACCGGCCTGCCGACCGTCACGCTCGGCGATTCGAACGGGCTCCGGCTCGGCCAATCGGCGATTGCGATAGGCAACACACTCGGCGAATATTCCAACACCGTCTCCGTGGGCGTGATCTCCGGCCTCGCAAGGACGGTGACCGCTTCCGCGCCCGACACGGGTGTGGAAGAGACCATTGAGGGCGTGATCCAGACCGACGCGGCGATCAATCCCGGCAATTCGGGCGGCCCACTCCTCGACCTTCGCGGCGACGTGATCGGCATCAATACGGCGGTCGCATCGAACGCCCAGAGCGTCGGCTTCGCGATCCCGATCGATCAGGCAAAATCGGCCATCAACTCGGTGGAATCGACGGGTGAGATCCAGGTCCCGTTCCTTGGTGTGCGCTATACGGCCGTGACGGCCGACCTCGCGACGACAAAGAAGCTCCCCGTTTCGTACGGCGCGCTCGTGACGGGGGTGGGCACCGGGCAACCGGCGGTGGAGCCCGATTCGCCGGCAGCAAAGGCGGGATTCAAGGCGGACGACATCATCGAGTCCGTGGACGGGCAGAAGATCGATGCGACGCACGATCTCGGCAACATCATCAATCAGCACAACGTGGGGGACGTCGTCACGCTCGTGGTGAATCGGGCCGGCAAGGAGCTCACCGTGCAGGCGACGCTTGCAAAGAGACCCTGAAGAAGGGAAGAAGCGAAAAAGCGAAGAAGAAGTAAGGGAAGAAGGAATGGATAACAAGAAAAGATAAAACGCCGACTTCGTTGGTGTTTACCTTCTTCACTTCTTGCCTTCTTTTCCTTCGCCCCTTCCTATTGGCAATCTACCCTTTAGATTGACAATGCGTGTCCGCGGGCTTATCATTCAAGTGCGCGTTGCGCGGCGTGAAACAATCACCCCGCCGCAGCGGTATAATAAAGAAGGGAAGAAGCGAAGACGGCAAGAAGGAAAAAAAGAAAGTATAAAATCTCTTCAGCTTTTCTTTATCCCCGCAGGTTATCATTATCGTTGTCATTAAAAAATAATCACACTACATGCCGAACTTTCATCGTTTTACCATCAAAGCACAGGAGGCCCTGCAGAGCGCGCAGGAGATCGCCGCAAAGAAGAACCATGGGGAACTGAAGTCGCTTCATCTGCTTGCGGCGCTTCTTGAGGACGAGCAATCCCTCGTCATTCCGGTGCTTGAGCGCTCCGGCGTGGATATCGACCGCCTCGACGAGCAGATAGAGGAGGAGTTGGACCGCATCCCGCCCATCCTTGCGAACTCGACGGTGGGCCAGCTTTATCTTTCCCAGGAACTGATGCGCGTGCTCGACCAGGCGGCGAAGATCGCCGCACAGCAGAAGGACGAGTTCGTGTCGTGCGAACATATGCTTTTGGGGCTGCTCGACGTGCAGGGCGCGGCGAAGTCCGTGCTTGAGCGGTTCGGCGTGCGTCGCGAATCGGCGTTCCGCATCCTTGCCCAGCTGCGCGGTTCGGTGCGCATCACCGACGAGACGCCGGAGAGCAAGTTCCAGGTGCTCGAAAAGTACGCGATAAACCTCAGCGAAAAGGCCAAGGCGGGAGAGCTCGATCCGGTGATCGGCCGCGAGGAGGAGCTGCGCCGCCTCATGCAGGTGCTTTCGCGCCGCACCAAGAACAATCCGTGCCTCATCGGGGAACCGGGCGTCGGCAAGACCGCCATTGTGGAGGGCTTGGCCCAGCGCATCGCCTCGGGCGATGTCCCCGAGCTTTTGAAGGGTAAGCAGGTCCTTATGCTCGACCTCGGTTCGCTCATTGCGGGCACGAAGTTCCGCGGCGAGTTCGAGGACCGTCTCAAAGCGTTCGTGAAGGAGGTCAAAAACGCCGCGGGCCAGATCATTCTGTTCATAGACGAGATCCATACGATCGTGGGTGCGGGTGCGGCGGAAGGCGCGATCGATGCGTCCAATCTTCTGAAGCCGGCACTTGCGCGCGGGGAGCTGCACGCGATCGGCGCGACGACCATCCGCGAATACCAGAAATATATAGAGAAGGATCCGGCGCTCGAGCGCCGCTTCCAGCCGATCACCGTGGAGGAGCCGTCCATCGAGAACTCCATTTCCATTCTGCGGGGATTGAAGGAGAAGTACGAGATGCATCACGGCCTGCGCATCAGCGACGAGGCGATCGTGGAGGCGGTCAATCTTTCCGCGCGCTATATCACCGATCGTTTCCTGCCGGACAAGGCGGTCGACCTCATCGACGAGGCCGCGGCCGCGCGGCGCCTCGAGTCGGAGAGTCTCCCGAAGGAGATCGACGGCATCCGCCGCGAGATCACGCGCTTCGAGATCGAAAAACAGGCGCTTTCCCAGGAGGGCCAGAGCCGCAAGAATGCCGACCGTTTGAAGGAGATCGACGTGAAACTCGCGAAGTTCAAAGAGGAAAACGACGAGCTTTCGAGCAAGTGGCATTCTGAGAAGATAAAGTTCGAGAACCTGCATCAGCTCCGCCAGAAGGTGGAGAACCTGAAGCGCGAGGCGGAAGTGGCCGAGCGCGAGAGCAATCTTGAGCGCGTGGCGCAGATCCGCTACGGCGAACTGCCCGCCGCCGAAAAGGACTTCCAGATATTCGAAAAGAAGCACTTCGGCGCGGGCGCGACCGGCGCAAGAGGGAAGCGGGCCAAAGCGGACGGCGAAGGCGAGCGCTATTTGAAGGAATCGGTGGATAAAGAGGATGTGGCGGCGGTCGTGTCCGTGTGGACCGGCATTCCGCTCAAGAGGATGCTCGAGACCGATACCGATAAACTCATCCGCATCGAGGACGTACTGCGGGAGCGCGTGATCGGGCAGGAGGAGGGGATCGGCGCCGTCGCCGCGGCATTGCGCCGCGCGCGCGCGGGGCTTTCCGATGTCAACCGGCCGATCGGCTCGTTCATGTTCCTCGGCCCGACGGGCGTCGGCAAGACCGAGCTTGCCCGTGCCCTGGCGGAGTTCATGTTCAACGACGAGAAGGCGCTCATTCGCGTGGATATGTCGGAATATATGGAGCGCCACGCCACCAGCCGCCTTGTGGGATCGCCCCCGGGCTATGTGGGTCACGAGGAAGGCGGCCAGCTCACCGAGATGATAAGACACCGTCCTTATAGCGTCATTCTTTTCGACGAGATCGAAAAGGCGCATCCCGAGGTGTTCAATCTCCTCCTTCAGGTGCTCGACGACGGCCGTCTCACCGACAGCAAGGGCAAAACGGTGAACTTCAAGAACTCGATCATCATCATGACATCGAACGTGGGGAGCCAGTATCTCCGCGCGATGTCCAAGATCGGTTTCAGTGCCACGGACGACACAGTTGCCGCCACGGAGGAGGGCGATTATCGCGAAAAGGTGATGGAGGCCCTGCGCAACGGGTTCCGCCCGGAGTTCCTGAACCGCGTCGACGAGATCGTCATCTTCAATCCGCTCCGGAGGACGGACATCGAGAAGATCGTGGATATCCAGCTCAAGCGCATCGAAGGGCAGCTCAAGGACCGCAACATCAAAATCGAGGTCGGTGCGGATGCCCGCGCGCATCTCGCAAAGGAGGGTTTCAGCCCGGAATTCGGCGCCAGGCCGCTCAAGAGGCTCATTCAGAAGGTGATACTCGACAAGCTTGCGGACAAGATCATCCGCGGCGAGGTCAAGGAGGGCGGCAGGATAAGGGTGAACTTCAGGGCGAATGCGCTTACCTTCACTCCGTAGCGCCGCGCGCGGGAGCGTGATACATTAATACGTATGCTGCAGAAGCTGAAAGAGCAGATGCTCTCTTTGAGGGGCTCGATGGTCCGGGCCGTCGTTTTTGCGCTCGCGTGGGCGATCTTTCCGTTCTGGCTTTTCCTTCCGATCGCGCTGTATCTGTTCTTCGTCCCGTTCTCGCAGATCAAAAGCGTGATCGTACCGTTCCTTGTGCTGGTGCTGATCGCGTGGGCCCACCCCGCGGGGTTTTTGATGGCGGCGATCCTCGGTCTGATCTTCTGGTACATCCTTCTCATTAAAGAGTTCTATATAGTGGACCGGAGGTCCGCGTACGAGATATTGGTGGTCGCGCTCGTCTATTTCCTTTTTGAGGCATTCTATTCCGCCGAGGGCGGGGGATTCGGCACCGGTGCAGTGCTTGTCGCCCTTCTTGCCGCAATCGGCACCGGCGCACTTTTTTCGAGCTTCGTGAACAACTTTAGGGAGGATCCTCCGCGCAACAGCCGGTTGCGGGGACAGGTGGTCACGCTCACCGTATCGTTCCTTGTCTTCGAACTCCTCCTTACCGGACTTTTCCTTCCTCTCGATTTCGTGTATCAGTCATCGGTCGTCTTCGTGCTCACGACCCTGCTCATGGAGCTTTCAAGTAAATATCTTTTCCTGGGGAACCTGCCGCGCCGCAGGTTGCTCGTCGTTTCGAGCACCGCGTTCGCGCTTCTCGTACTCGTGTTGGGCTCGGCGCGCTGGGAACTTTAGGGGAAGGAAAGAAGGATCGTTCCCCTTGCTTTTGCCGCATTTCCGTGGTATGCTTTGCCCTATGTCAGAAAGCGGCAAGGAACGGTTCATACTCACCAAATCCTACGAGATCGCCTATGCGCTTTTCCGCATTGCGGCGGTCATGCTGCAGGAAAAGGACTTTTCGGAACGGCTCCGCGCGGCGGGTGCCGGATTCCTCGAGGCGGCGGCGGTGCAGGATTATGCCGCGGTCAGAAGGTCGCTCCAGGCGGCCGAATGCCTCGTGAAGTTTGCGGGCGACCTCAACCTTATGGGTTCCGCGAACGCGGACACCCTCCTTCGCGAGATCTATGTTTTGGATGCGGCGGTCATCGAGCGCATCAATGCGGCAAGGATGCACAATATAGACCTTGCCGAAATCTTCTCCAAACCGGAGTGGGCGCCGTCGGTCACCGCGGAGAAAGAAGCGGCAAACGAGCGCGCGCCGGAACCGGTATCCGATGCGGCAAGAATGCCGGTCGAGCCGGAAGCGCCGGTAGCCGTGAATGGCATAGGCTTTATCAAAGCGGAAATACGGCAAACGGCAATTTTGGACAGAATACGGCAATCCGGCAATTGCCGCATGAAGGACCTGCAGGATGCATTGCCGGGATGCAGCGAGCGGACCATCCGCTACGACCTCCAGTCGCTCCTCGAGCAGAGTCTGATCGAACGGATCGGCAACGGCGGGCCCTCGGTATTCTACCGAATGCGGCAACCGGCACAGGGGATGCCCCAGGAGGTGGGGAGGTAACTTTTAGGGGGTCGCATACGTTGTATTATCCGCAGGGCAAAGAAGAGTTGTGCATATCTTATCCACACCCTTTTTCACCCCGCGGCACGGTATAATTGAATAGCAGTAGCAGAAGGTTCGGTGTGAGGCTGAACCGAGAGAGGATAGGGGTTTTGGCAAGTAGTGAGGATTACGGGCGACCGCATGTGCAAAGAGCCGTGACGACGGTCTTCCTTAATCCTCACTACTTCTTTCCTTCTTCCCTTTCAGATACCAGCCTCGCCCCAAAGCGAGTTTTTTCTTTTTTTGTAATAACCCCGTTTTCGTCACACTCTCCTTTTCGAGCTTCGAACCGCGAACCCTCACTTCGTCATTCGATGCTCGCGAAAGGAGCGCTGTGCCGGAAACGGCGACTGAAAATGAATTTGCAGCATTGCGGAAAGGTCGACGGCGTAAGGATCCATTACGGGTCCCCAGGTCGATAACTCAGAAAAATCGAAATTAAATCAAATGAATAATAAAAAATTAGTTTCAGCAGTGCTTACTGCCACCACAATCCTGTGGGCAGTTGGCGCAGCGGCTCTGCCTGTTGCGAGCGCGGAATCGACGTCTGATCTTCAGGCGACGATCGCGGCTTTGACGGCGCAGATCGCTCAGATCACTGCGCAGTTGAATGCGCAGACGGGCACTGCGACCACCGGCTCGACCTACTCCTTCACCACTGACCTCACCATTGGTTCGAAGGGCGCGGCCGTCTCGGCGTTGCAGCAGCTTCTCATCAACGGTGGTTACCTTACCGCGGTCACGGCCCCGACGGGCTACTTCGGTACGGCGACCCAGGCAGCTTTGGCGAAATTCCAGGCTGCTCACGGCATCACGCCTGCAGCGGGCTACTTTGGTGCAAAAACCAGGGCGTTCGTGGCGACGATGAGCACGAGCACTGGTACCGGAACCGGTACCGGCACGGGAACTGGCACGACCACGGGTACCACCGTGACCGCTCCGGCGACCGGTCTTCAGGTGAGCTTGGCTTCCTCTAACCCGGCAGCCGGTTCCTTGATCTCCTCGGCGAATTCTGGTTCGGCGCGCGTTCCGGTCATGGCAGTGAATCTCACCGCCGGCAACTCGGGCGCAGTCACCGTTTCCAGCTTGTCATTCCAGAAGACTGGAGTGCTTTCCGATAGCGCGATCTCGGGTGCGTACTTGACCCAGAACGGCCAGGTCGTTGCCCAGTACAATTCGTTGAACAGCGGGTTGTTGACGTTCTCCGGTATGAACTTGTCGATTCCGGCAGGTCAGACCATGACGTTGACCCTCGCGATCGACGTCTCGGGCGGCCTCGCCGCCGGTAACACCGCAGGCTTCTCGATTCCGAGCGCCTCCGATGTGACGGCATGGAGCTCGTCCAACTCGGCGGTTACCGCAGCGGGAGTGTTCCCGATGAACGGTAACGTCTTCACGGTGACCTCGGTCACCAACCCTGCGCTCGCACAGGTGACGATCGCATCGTCTTCCATCGGCACGCAGGTGACTGCAGGAACCCAGGGCAACATCGTTGGCGCATGGAACTTCCAGGTGAACAACAGCCCCGTGTACTTGCAGAACATCAACTTCCACGTGATCGGTTCCGCGAATGTCGCGAACCTCCAGAACGTGAAGCTTTTGGTGAACGGCACGCAGGTTGGCGCAACGTTGTCTTCGGTGCCTTCAAACGGCATGGCTGACTTCTCTGCCACCTCGACGTCCTTCAAATTGAACACGGGTTCGAACAACGTTCAGATCGTGGCGGATGTGATGGGCTCTCCGAGCTACAACTTCCAGTTCGAGATCTTGAACGGTTACGATGTCCTCGCAGTCGACTCCCAGTACAATGTCCCGGTTTCGGTAACGAACACCGCCGGCATTGGCACTCAGGTTTCGATCCAGCAGGGCACGATCACGATGACCCAGGATACGAATACCCCGACGGGTAATATCGCAAAGGGCATGTCCGGCGTGGTGTTGGCTAAGTACGACATCTATGCGGCGGGCGAGCCGGTCAAAGTGAAGAACCTTGACTTCAACATCGTCCTTGGCGGTGCAAGCGGTCAGGCGCTCAACCTTGAGCTCCAGAACGTTTCGCTCACCGATGACGCGGGCAACCAGGTTGGCACTTCGATCAACCAGCCTCCGTCGTCGAATACCTGCCAGGCCGGTACTGCGGCGTACAGCGCTGGTACCTACAAGGATTGCTTCGGTACGCCGTCTTCGCCGATCAACTATATTGTTCCGGCGAACACGACCCGCGTACTCAGCCTGAAGGCTGACATCCAGACGGGTGCAAGCTTCTCGAGCATCACTGCGAACTTGACGGGTAACACCAACAACTTGCAGGGTCAGATCTCGAGCCAGACCGGCAGCACTTCCGGAGTGAACGGCGTCACGTTGACGCTCGTGCAGTCCAGCTTGACGGTCGCGCAGAACAACGCTTTGGGCACGCAGAACGTCTCTGCGGGTACCACTAACCTCAAGATCGGTTCTTATGCATTCAGCGCTTCTTCGGCTGAAGGCGTGAACTTGAACACGGTGAGTGTTAAGTTGACCCCGAGCGCTTCTTCGTGGATCGGCGGCTACGCTGCCTTCCAGAACTTGAAGCTTATGGTGAACGGTGTCCAGTTCGGCACCACCCAGGGAGTGTTGAGCCCCAATACGGTTTACTCTTTCTCGGGTTCCCAGCTCAATGTTCCGGCAGGTCAGACGGTGAATGTTGATGTGTATGCGGACACCTTGTCGAATGCGACGGGTACCTACACCAATGCGACCGCATTGGTCGGTTACTCGGGCACCGGCCAGACCTCAAACACTTCCGTCACCTACAGCGACTCCACCGGTAAGGTTGGTCAGCAGATCGGTTTCAACGGTCAGCCTCAGTTGACGGTTGCTATCGACTCGAGCAACCCTGCGGCCGGCAACATCGTTCAGAACTCCACCGGCAATTCGCTCGCGGTCTTCCGCTTCACGGAAACCTCGAACGTTGAGGCGGTGAAGGTCACTCAGCTGACGGTGGTGGACAAAGTGGCCAGCAACGCGGTCTTGGCGGCATTCAGCAACGTCGGCTTGTGGAATGGTTCCACCTTGCTCGGCACCGCTGCTTCGCCGGTCTATGACAGCGTGAGCGGAGGCTACGACTACACCTTCAACAGCTTGACGAACCTCGTTGTTCCTCAGGGCAACTCGATCTCGCTTACCCTCAAGGGTGATGCAGGATCGTACACCAACAATTCGCTTTCGGACAACACGACCTCGACCTTTGCGATCGTAGGCACGATTGGTACCGGCAACGGATATGTTGCGCCG
>JARLIC010000033.1 GCA_031291905.1 Minisyncoccota bacterium | reverse complement strand
CCAAAACCCCAAAACCCCAAAACCCCAAAACCCCGCGCATCCCAAACGCGCACAAGACGCGAAGTGGGCGAGATACAAGCCTGGGTCGGTAGACTAATTTAAATTCAAAATGGAAAACTACGAGGTGCTGACAGAGATCGGCAAGGGTAGACCCGACAAAGCGACTCCGCGTAGGCAGCTTCGGCTCCGTATACAAGATCAAGCGCATCCGTGACGGCAAAGTTCTAGTCTGGAAAGAACTGAACTACGGCCGCATGTCCGAGAAGGAAAAGCAGCAGTTGGTGGCTGAAGTGAACATCCTTCGCGAGCTCAAGCATCCCAATATCGTCCGCTATTACGACAGAGTGATCGACAAGCAGAAGGCGAAGATATTCATCGTGATGGAGTACTGCGAGGGCGGCGACATGGGCCTGCTCATAAAGAAGTGCAAGAAAGACAAGGACCCAATAGCCGAGGAGGTGGTGTGGAAGATCTTCATGCAGATCGTCCTCGCCCTCTATGAGTGCCATCACAGGAAGGAAGGCAAGATACTCCATCGAGACCTCAAGCCGGGGAACGTGTTCTTCGACTCTAAAAACAATGTCAAATTGGGGGACTTCGGACTGGCGCGGGTCCTCAGCAAGGACTCGCAGTACGCCTGCACCCACGTCGGCACCCCATACTACATGAGTCCAGAACAGATCAAGGAGTCGCGATATAACGAAAAGAGCGATATCTGGTCCGCCGGCTGCATGCTTTACGAGATGGCGGCGCTGAGACCGCCGTTTGAGGCGGCCAACCAGCTGGCGCTGGCGGTGAAGATAAAGGGCGGAAGGTTCGACCGGCTCCCGTCCAAATATTCCGAGGAGCTTCAGCGCGTGGTCACCTGGATGCTAAGAATCAATCCGGAGGAAAGGCCGACGGTGGACGACCTGCTGAATGTGCCACAGATTTCGTTGCGACTGAGAGAGAAGCGCCTCAAGGAGAACTACAGCGTGCTCAAGAAGAAGCAGGAGGACGTCCAGCGCCGTGAGACCGAAATAGAGACGAAGGAGAAACAGGTCGAGAAGCTGAGACTTGCGGTCGAGGAGCGCAAACGTGTCGTCGAGTCCATGGAGCATCACGTCGCCGAACTTAAGAAGAAGAGCGTCGGACAGGCGGCGCCAGGATCCTCGAGCGCAGACGTGACGCTGATCGACACCACGTTCAAGGAAAACGCGCAGCCCAATGTGGACCCGCGGGCAGAGTACAACACGGTCGTAGCGGCAGGCGCGGCCACAACCACACACAATCGGGTTAGCAGATGCGAGGGCGACTTCACGGTTGTCGAAGGGCTGGCCAAGCGGCCGGGCACCGCCCACGTCTGGAACACTCTTAGGCGCAAGGAGAAGAGCACCGAGCCGGGTCTCGCCCGTATCGGCACACATAAGAAGATATGGAACGAAGATGTGCTCGGGAAGCTGAGGGAGGCCGCGAAGTGATTAGTTATGAATAATACTGATGATATGTCATATGCACTCGTCATGTTCTCAGGCGTGGGGTTTTGGGGTTTTGGGGTTTTGGGGTT
>JARLIC010000032.1 GCA_031291905.1 Minisyncoccota bacterium | reverse complement strand
ATTAAGTCGCGGACACCAAACCTGCCCGATTACTCGATATAATTCTTTTGCTTCCTCTTTGATCTTTTTATAGTCTTCCGGTGACAATTCCATCCGCCCACCCTATCAAAAAGCGATAAATTTTTTATCAAGAACCGCTTGTGTTATTTCTTTGATTTTGCCTCGTTTTGGTGCTACTATTGGCCTATATGCGCCAATCCCAGCTGTTCACGAAGATCGAGCGGAACGCCCCGAAGGACGAGGCGACCGTGAATGCCCAGCTTCTGGCGCGGGCGGGATTTGTCTCGAAATTGATGTCCGGAGTGTACAGTTATCTGCCGCTCGGACTGCGCACGCTCAACAAGATCGAGAATATTGTCCGCGAGGAAATGGACGCCGTCGGCGGCCAGGAGATCTCCATGCCGATGATCCACCCGAAGGCAAACTGGATGACGACGGGAGGCTGGGACAAGATTGACGTGCTTTTCAAAGTGAAGAGCCGCACGGAAAAGGATTACGCGCTCGGGCAGAGCGAGGAGGAGGTCGTGACGCCGCTCGTTATGAAGTATGTGAATACCTATAAGGACCTTCCGAAGGCCGTGTATCAGATCAACTGGAAATTCCGCGACGAGCTTCGTTCGAAGTCCGGGCTGTTACGCGGCGTGGAGTTCCTCATGAAGGACATGTACAGCTTCCACGAGACGCAGGAGGATTTCGAAAAGTATTTTGCGGAAGTGAAAAAGGCGTATTTCAAAATATTCGATCGGCTCGGTCTTGTCGCGAAAGCGACGGAGGCATCCGGTGGCGCGTTCACGCAAAAGATATCTTACGAGTTCATGGTGCTCACCGATGCGGGTGAGGACGATATCCTCTATTGTGACGCGTGCGAATTCTGTGTGAACGCGGAGATCGCGAAGGAGAAGGAAGGCGACAAGTGCACGCGATGCGGCGGCAAAGGAACGCTTGCAAAAGCCAAGGCTTCCGAGGTGGGCAACGTCTTCGATCTTGGTCAGAAATTCGCAAAAGATTTCGACGTGACGTTTGCGGATAAAGAAGGCAAAAAGCAGTACCCCATCATGGGCTGCTACGGCATCGGAATATCCCGCTTAATGGGCGTGATCGTCGAAAAATACCACGACGAGGGGGGCATTCTTTGGCCGGAATCGGTCGCGCCTTTCACGGTGCATCTGCTCGCGCTTGGCGCCGCGGATGGTTCAAAAGCATATGAATCTTTACAAAAAGCAGGTGTCCAAGTACTCTATGACGACAGGGATGTGACTCCGGGCGCGAAGTTCGCGGAGGCCGATCTGATCGGTATTCCGTGGCGGATCGTCGTGAGCCAGAAACTGCAGGCGGACGGCGGCGATAACGTAGAGCTTAAAAAGCGCAGTGAAAAAGAGGCCAAAATCATCCCGCTCGACGAGGCCCTAAAAGCAATAAAAGCACGTCATTAACCTTCTTCCCTTCTTAACTAATCCCTTCTTATCTTCTTTATGGCCTTATTCGACAACATGTTCAAAGACATCGGCATCGACCTCGGCACGGCGAATTCCCTCATCTATATAAAGGGGAAGGGCATCGTGGTGAATGAGCCATCCGTGGCCGCGATCAACACGAAGACGAACCATGTGCTCGCCGTCGGCGAGGATGCGAAGAAGATGATGGGCCGCGTGCCGCCGCACATCAGCGTGATCCGCCCGCTCGTGAACGGCGTGATCTCCGATTTCGAGATGACCGAGGAGATGCTCCGCCATCTGCTGAACCGTCCGAAGGCGCATCCGATCATGTCATACCGTCGCGCGCTTCTCGCGATCCCGAACCACCTCACCGAGGTGGAACGCAAGTCCGTGGAGGATGCGGCGCTGAATGCGGGTTGCTCGAAGGTGTATCTTGTGGAATCGCCCATTGCCGCGGCGCTTGGCGCAGGCCTACCGATCACCGCGCCCTCGGCGAGCATGATCATCGATATCGGTGGCGGCACGACGGACATCGCGGTGATCTCGCTCGGGGGTATTGTGGTATCGCGGACGCTCAAGGTTGCGGGCGACCGCTTCAACGAGGAGATCATCCATTTCGTGCGCGAGGAGTTCCATCTTGCGATCGGCGAACCGACGGCGGAATACGCGAAGATCGCGGTAGGTTCCGCGATCCCGCTCGACGAGCGCATCGAGGTGCCCATCCGTGGACGCGACTTCAGCACCGGCCTGCCGCGCGAGATCGGTCTCAAGAACAATCACGTGCGCATGGCGCTCTCGAAGTCCCTCCGCGCGATCGTCGATTCGGTGCATGAAGTGATCGAGGAGACGCCGCCGGAACTCGCCGGCGATGTTCTCCGGCAAGGGATCATGATGTGCGGCGGCGGCGCGCTCCTGCGCGGCCTCGATGAGCTCATTGAAAAAGAGACCGGTGTGACGGTCACGGTGGCGGACGAACCGCTGACGTGTGTGGCGCGCGGCCTCGGCCAGATGGTGGACGATTTCGAGGCGCACCGCGAATTGCTCGACAATCCGCTGAAGCCGCTTGCCATCAACCTGTAATGACCCCGGACCGCCGATCCAACATTTGGCTTTTGGTAGGACTCGCGGTGGTCCTTCTGGGCTTTGTGATCTTTGAACCTTCCTACGGTTGGAAGCTGCGGCAATTCTTCACTCCGACGAACATCGTGCCCGAGGGCGGTGCCGGCAACGGCAACCTGGCCATGGAGAACGAGTCGCTCAAGGCGCAGCTTGCGGAATTGCAGGCGGTCGCGGCGGAGCTGCCAACCTCGTCGTCCGGTTATGTCCGCGCAATGGTCTATTCGCGCTATCCGTTGAATTTCAAAAACGAGCTTATCGTGAATGCGGGCACGGACGAAGGCGTTGCGACGGGATCGGCGGTGGTGTTCCAAGGGCTCCTGGTCGGTCGCGTGGCGACGGTGTGGAGCGGTTGGTCGGTCGTGCAGACGGTGTTCGATAACAGTTTCAAAATGCCGGTGCGCGTGGGGCGGAACGGCTACGACGGCCTCCTCACCGGCGGCTCGTATCCGTTCGTCGCGTCGATCGCAAAGGACAAGCCGGTGGGAGCGAACGACATCGTGTATGCCGCGGCCCCGGGCATACCTTATGCGTTGCCGATCGGAGAAGTGCAATCCACGAGTACCTCGGCCGACAATCTCTTCGAGCAGGCGGCCCTCGCGTTTCCTTACGACGTCAATAATATTGAGACGGTCATGATCGCAAAATAGGAACCTACCATGAAATTTCCCCTCGTCATCGCCATCCTGATACTCTTCCTCGCCTGCGCGCTCCAGTTCTGGCTCGGTTCGGCGGGCAT
>JARLIC010000031.1 GCA_031291905.1 Minisyncoccota bacterium | reverse complement strand
CCAAAACCCCAAAACCCCAAAACCCCAAAACCCCGCGCCCTCCCACGCATAGAACGGAGAATACAGGCAGCATGCAGACACACACATTGACGGAACATTGTTCAAATATTTGGTTACTGCCAGTTGAGTAGCATCGTTATCACCTTGTTGTATTCCGGCTTAGACTCGACGAAATCCTTCAGAATGGCCTCCAGCTTCTCAGCCTGCGCCTTCTCTCCTGCTATCTGCGACTTCATCGCCTCTGTGCTCCCCGCCGGCTTATACTTTCCATTGGCCAGGTCCTCAAACACCCGCGACTGATGCTGCAGCGCCAGAATCTTGCTCTGGTTGATCTGTTTCTGCATCTTCTTCAGGAGTACGTTGTCCATCTGGAGTCCGAATAGGTCCTTCTCCTTATTTCTCGCATCATCCTCTGCGGCCGCAAGCCGTTTCATGAGCTCGTCAGCCTCGCGGCCTTTATCTCCGATTGACTTCTCCAACGCCACAGCATTATCGGTGGTGTGCTTCAGCGTCGTCTTGAGGGTCACTATCTGTCTGGTCACCTTGCCTGCCCCAGATTTCCCGTCGTTGTTCTTCTTCTCCATTTGCGGAATGTACTTCAGCATGATAGTGTCTCGCCGATAAACGGCCCGCTCTATCTCCTTTATGTACTTCTCTTGTTCCTACAAGGATCATTCAACAAAAGGGAGTACCCGCTTGAGATCCTCATACTTGAGCTTCATGCTGTGAATGTCTTCCTTCATCTTCTGGATGCTGCCCTTCTCGAAGTCAGGTTTTATCTCGTCCTGCATCTTCTTCTCGAGCTCGATCTTGCGTTCCCAAAGGAGGATCTGGCGCTCGGCCTCGACGATTTGTGTGAGCAGGTCGGCCTTCTCGTCCTTCAGCTCTTGCACCCTCTGTTCCAGCGTCGTGGTCTCCGTCTGCAGGTCGATCAGCCGTTGCGTAAACACTTTCTCTATGTTGTAGTTGTCCTGCTTGAGTTTTTTCTTGGCAGCCTTGTGAAGCTTCAGCAGCGCATTAAGCTTGTTCATTTCGTTGCCGAGGTTCTTGAGGTTGATCTCGGTGATGCGGATCTCCTTCTCGTGAATCACGGTGTTGGTCTGCAGCCGCATCTTCTTCTGCTCGAGCACGATGATCTCGTTGCGCTCCTTATCCAGCACGCCCGCCATCCCGTCCTTCTGCTGCGTTAGCGTTAGGAACTCAGTCTCGCGACGGGTCCACTCGTTGCGGCGGGCGGCACAGTCCTTCTCCTTCTCCTCGTTGTCCCTGCGCAGCTTCTTTATGTTCACATCCAGGTTTGTGGTGTTCTGCTCCTTCTTTGCGTCGTCCTCCTGTTTGCTCAGCTGCTTGTTCAACTGCGCTATCTCCTGCAGCTTCTTCGATATCTCCTTCTCCTTGACGTTGATGTCTTTCTCCATAGTGTTGACCTTGCGTTCCAGTTCGGCGAGTTCCTTCTCGTAGTCTGCCTTCTTGGACTCGAGGATCTCTATGTGTGACCTGGTGGTAAGGATGTCGATCTTGACACGACTGATCTCGTTTTCGCGCTCCTGCTTCTCCATTTCCTTGGACAGCACCTTCTGGTAGTTCATCTTCGTCTGCTTCTCCACGTCCAGCCCTTCCTTCTGTATCGAGTCCTGGTTCACCTCGCTGTTCTGTATTCCCTTCACCAATCCGTTGATCTCGCCCTGCAGAGCGGTCATCTCCTTGAGTATGAGCTTGCGCTCCTCCTCGATCTGCGACTCTTGGTCCTGGATAGCGTTGATCTCCTGGTCGGTTGCCTGCTTCGATTTTTCGAGCATGCGCTTTTCCTCCTCGACCAGCCGCCGCTTGTCCTCGACCTCCTTGAGCTTCCTCATCATCGCCTCCCTTCTTAGTTTGAGAGCGTTTTCGTCCTGGAGGAGCTCCGAGGCCCGCCGCTGTTCGCCGTTCAGTTCGTTCTGCAGCACACTGAGCTCGATCGTGGTTCGCTCTAGCTCCTCACTCTTGGTCGTGAGGATGCCCTTCATGGCCTCGAAGGCGGTCTGGAGCCGCTGCATGGCGACGATCTTCTCCTCCCAGTCCTTGAGCAGGTTGTTCTTGTGCTGCACGATGTCCCCGATCTCAGCCTCGGCCTCCTTCTGTGTCTTCCTTGCCTCTTTGGTTTCCTCCTGTTGGGCCTGGAGCTGGGCGATGTAGAGACGCTTCTGTTCCACCAGGCGTTTTATTTCCTCGTTCATGCTGTCAATGAGCACATCCTGCTTCTTCTTGTGCTTCTCCATATCGGTTACGGCCTCCTCAGCCTTGTAGGTTTCGCGGCGAATGACTCCGATGTGATCTTTCATCTGCTCGTTGTAGTCCTCCACCTGCTTGAGTGTTCTGTTAAGCTGGTTCAGCTCCTCCTGGGACTTGCCCACCTTTCCTTCGAGCTCCTCGACCTCCCTCTTCTTTTCGTCATATTGCTTGCGAATGTTGTCCTTGTTGCGCTCGGCCTCCTCTCGGTACCGCTTGACGATGTTGTAGTTATCCTGTGTGCGATCGAGCACGTTTTGGAGCTTGGCCAGCTGGTGCTGGACGCCGTAGAGGCCGACGCCGATGTCCTCACGTTTCTTCTTGGCGTTCTTGAGCTCGGCCTCCCTCTCTCGGAGCTGAAGGTCGACCCGCTCGTACTCCTTGGTTAGCTGCACGCCCAGCGCCTTCTGCATCCTCGCTAGTAGCGGCTATGTCGAGTGTGAAATCGGGCAGGCGTACATGATCGGCGGTCAGAAAGTCATCCTCGTCCTGGAACATATCCTGCTGTTCCTCCGCGTTTGCCGCCGGGGCTGCTGCCTCTTCGGGAGCTGCAGGCTCCTCGCCCGGGGCCTCAGGGTTCGGCTCGGGCCCTGGCTCCTCGTACGGCTCGTCCTCGGCCTTTCCGTTTTCGTCGTGGGGATCCTCGTTCGGCTCTGCCATCGATTTTGGCTTAGTTATTTAAATTTCTTTTGGCAACTAAAGTTATCGTTCCGACATCATGCTATAGTCTGCGGGTGATCAATAGTCTTTCTCTGTGTTATTCGCATTCGCACCTGCTTCCGTTACCTTGCCTCTCTCTCGCACACGGGGTTTTGGGGTTTTG
>JARLIC010000030.1 GCA_031291905.1 Minisyncoccota bacterium | reverse complement strand
GACCTTGAGGATGAAGTAGGCTCCTGCAAGAAGAAGAATGCCCATAATAGCCGCCTGGATCCAATCCTTTGCATCACCCTGTCCCGAAGGATTGCCCGCACTCGTCATATACCTGATGCCACCATACACAATGACGCCAAACGCAAGCAATCCCCCTATGATCAACGCATACTGATAGAAGTCCGCAATGAACTGTCCCGGGGTTGCCGTAGCGGCAGAGGTATCGTAACTGCCGGGGATGGAGGCGGAGATGGTGACGGCGCGCGCGGTTTCGATAAGACCGATCATAGTTGGCCGCTATAGGTTAATGTGCTCTCCGCGGCGGCGGTGACGGCGCCCACGGGATTCTCAACGGAGAGCGATACGGTGATGCCCGTCCCGGCGGGCGTCCCTTGGGGAAGGGTGACCTCCGCGGTCTGGGGATTTTCCGCGTTCGCGCCGGTCTGTCCGTTCACCGCCCAAGTGTAGGTGAGTTGCGAAGGCGATGCGTTGAAGAAATAAGGAAGTGCGGTGACGTCGACCGGGTTGGAAGAAAAAGTGCCACCCGAATAGGGAGCATAGATGACCACCGCGGGATTGGCAAAAGGAAGGTCGAGGGTATGGATAAGATACTGGCCGTTGTAGTTCGGGATTTCTATCCTTAGGGTGAGCGTATTGGGCGGGGTGCCAAAAAGAGGGAAGGTCAGCTGTTGCACTCCGACACCTCCGCCGATCAATGTGTCCTCAAGATACCAATAGATGGTCTGACCGCTGATGTTGAGCACTTTTCCGGCGGAAACAAGCTCGAAGTCGGCGGTGACCTTCGAACCGTATGAGGGGAGTGCTTTGCCGGGATAATTCGAGGGGATGGAGCTCGCGGTCGACCTCCAAGTGACAAGAAACTGCGGATTCGATGCGGTCTGGGCGTGCGTGGGTGGAATAAAGAAAAAGGAACCTGCCAATATCAAAAAAACGACAACATACACCATCCGGGGCACAAGGAGTTTTTTCATTTCTTCCTTATAAGTATAGCAAACTGCCCGCCAAATGGTATGTGGGTAGCGTTACAGCGATTGCGGAGGCTTGTTGTCTGCGCCCGCATCCCCGCCGGGGTTTTCATTCTCAACTTCTTCATCCTCGTCCTCGTCATCCCCCTGCTGATCCTCATTGCCTTCGCCTTCGTCATCCTGATCCCCCATATAATTACTCGGGTCGTAGAGCTCTTCCTCTGTAACATCCATAGGATTCCTTTCTTCTTTTGGTGTAAGATCATCATCTTTTTTGGAGGATTTTTCTCCCTCGGGCCCCTCGCTTTCCCCATTGCCTCCCTCCATTTCACCGGCCTCTCCCGATTCGCCGGCCGCCTGGGCACCTTCCATCCCCTCGGCCGCCTCTCCTGCTTCCGTTGCCGCTCCAGCCGCCTCTCCTGCTTCCCCGGCCTCTTCCGCAAGCGCTCCGCCACTCTCCACCCCTTCTGCAGCTTCCGCAGTTTCACCCAAAGAACCCGCCCCCTTAGCGATCTCCCCTCCACCCTCAATAGTCGCTTCTGTTTGGGCCGCTTTCAACGCGAGGTTGGTCGCGGCGGAAGGATGATTTTCCGCATACCACACAAAGAGCCACCCAAGCGTCCACACGGGAACTTCCTGTAATATCGGGACGGCTTTTATAAAAATAACGATTCCCATTGTGGTCAGAAGGGTCGCTCCCGCGCTGGACACAAATCCAACCACCATTCCTATGATCCCTATTATATCCTCCAAATCACCCACTCCGGGAACAAGACTGATGAGGTCAAGGAATATAAAAAAAATCAAACCGAATATCCCCACCACGATGGAAATCTTCGGCTCACCCTGCTGCTCCGTTTTGTCATCCATGGACGGGAATATTAAAGCGCACCTTTTTCTTCAAGCAGCTGCTCGGGATTCGTAGTGATCACCTGATCTTCGAAATACGACGGCACGATCTGGATCGCCACGTGGCGCTTGCCGGCGAAGAAGATGCCGGTGCCGATCTCCGCGCCAAGGAGGAAGTTCTTCTCCGCGTCGGTGAGGTCGAACGCCTTGGCAACGATGTCGATGGTGGCGGGCGCCTGCTTCAAGAGCATTTGGATCGAAGAGTTGGTGACGATCGGACGGCCGTACGGCGAGCGGAGGAAGTCCTCGACATCCTGCGTGATCGTCGTCACGCCGAGATAATATTTGCGCGCGCGCTTCACAAGGCCGAACAGGAACTCCGCGCTGTCGTCGTTCTTCATCATGATCCATGCCTCGTCGATGAAGAGCAGGCGTTTGGCGAGCTTTGCGCGGATGATGTTCCAGATGAAGTTAAGGACGACGTACATACCGATCGGGCGAAGCTCTTCCTCAAGGTCGCGGATGGAAAAGACGATCAGGCGGTTCGCGACGTCGATGTTGGTGGGCTGGTTCAAGAATCCCGCAAAACTGCCCTTGGTATATTTATAGAGCTTTTCCGCGAGGTCCTTGCCTCCCTCAAGGTTGCGCAGGACCGTCTCAAGGTCGCTCAAGAGCGGCGCTTCCTTGCCGGCGAAGTCGGAGTCCGGGGTGATGTCGCGCGAGGCGTAGGTCTCGGTGATCGCCCGGTCGAGGATGGAATCCTCCTCCGGCGTGATCTTTCCGACCATCAGTTTGATGAGTGACGAGAGTGTGACGATGTGCGAGCGGAGCACGTCCGAGGGTGTCTCGCCTTCGGGGATGATCGGGATGTCGAACGGATTGATGTGCTCGTGCGACGAGAGCGAGATGTTGAACATGCTTCCGCCGAACGTGTCCGCAAGTTTGCCGTACTCGTTCTCCGGGTCGATGACGAGCACCATGTCGATGCCTTCCATGAGCGAGCGGATGATCTCGAGCTTTGTGGTGTACGATTTGCCCGATCCTGATTTCGCGAACACCACCTGGTTGGCGTTCTCGAGTGAGAACCGGTCGAAGATGACGAGGTTGTTGTTGCTGAGGTTCACGCCGTACATGATCCCCTGGTTGGAGGAAAGGTCCTCGGAGATGAACGGGAAGAACGACGAGATGGGGCTCGTGTTCATCGGGCTGTACACCTGAAGCTTGTCGTTCTCGAGCGGCAGAATGGAGGTGAGGCCGTCGAGCTGCTGGAAGAGCGCGGGCTTTATATAGATGAGCTTCGCTTCCATCATGGTCGTCAGTTTGCTCTCGAGCCGCGCGAGCTCGTCCTGCGTGTCGGCGTACAGCGTGATATAAACGCCGATGTTGAACATCTTTTCCTGCGACTGCTGGAGCGAGTCACGCAGGCCTTCCACGTCGTTGATGGCCGTCTCGAGCATTGGGTTGCGCACGAGCCCCTTCTGCTGCTCTTCATTCATCTGCGATTCGAGCTGGCCCGCCTTCTTGCGCAGGTTCTTGAGCGACAGCCCGGTGTCGACGGGGACGATATAGATCGAGACATCGAACAGGTTCGGCAGGTTGATGATCGGTTCGAACCATCCGGTCGAAAGATAGCGCGGATACGAAAGCACAAAGAACGTCTTCGCGATCTTGTCGCCGATCTTCAGGAAATTCGGGGAGACCTCCGCGCCTGCGGGTGCGATGATCTTCTTCACGTCCTGGAATTGGTTATCCTGCGGTTGGTCCGGCATGGGTGTTTTGTGTTATTGGGTCTGCGGCGCCGCAACGACATTCTTCTGTTCGATCGTCTGTGGATTGTAGAAATTATAGAAAAGTTCCACCAGCTGTTCGTCCCCGAGCACGGTCGCCTCGAGCCCGATGCTCAAAAGTCCGCTCGTCACCTGCGTGGTGCGTTGGTTCAGCTGCTCGAGATGCTCCTTGAACGTCTTGTCCTCATCCTCCTTGTTCTTTGCCTGTTGTTCCGTAGCGGTGGTCTTCTTTTTGCCGAAGAACGGCAGCGAAGAGAATGCGCTCGATGCGCTTTTTATGCTTCCCTCCCCTACGACGGGATAGAACGACACGACCACCAGGAAGATCTTCTCCATAATCGCGTTCTTCTGAACGAATCCCTTGATGAACTCCGCATATTCATCGATCTGATTCTGGAGGATCGGCGACGACTCCGCCTCCTTCCGCACAAGGAGGGTCTGGATATACCGGTCGATGTTCACTTTGCGCGAGTGGATGACTATCTGGAGCGGGAAATCGATGCTGTTCAGGAATGTCTGGTACGCCTGGGTGATGATGGTCTGTTCCGAATCGGATTTCAATGAAAAATTGACCCCGCCCACCATGACGAGCTGGCGAAAGCTGCCGTCTTTTACGATCACGGTCTTCTCTTTTATCTCCTTGATGTCGACAAGATCCAGGGAATTTCCCGCATCCTGCTTTGGGGTCTGTGCCATACCCCTATATTATTGCACGATTTTTACCGCTTAGCGATAGTCCACGCGCTTCGCCGCCTGGCGGTCGCCGGTCAACTTCTCCATTATTTGATAGCGCTGGTTCATTCGGTTCTCGATGAATTCGCGGTCGGACGTTTTTGGGACGATCGGCGTGCCGGTCTGGAGATTTTCCCAGCTTTTATGGAGCGCCATGCCCGAAGCGATCGATTCGAGCGATATGCCGCTCTCCCGCGCCGGTTTCTGCATGGCGGGCGCGGTTGCCTCCGGTTTCCATATGTATGCCTGCGGCTTCCAGTAGAAGTCGAGTGCGGCGGACATTATTTTGGTGAACGGCTGCCCGTTCACTTTCACGAATGCGATCGCCGCCGCAATGCCCATAATGATGATCGCGGCAATAATGAAAAGCCACGTCTGCACAAAGAAGTAAAAAATGGCGCTTATGAGCCCGCCCGCGCCGATATAAAGGAACTGACGCAGCGAAAAAGGGCCCACCACCTTATCTTCCGTCTCAATGAATTGAGGAACTTGGAACTGCATATCTGCATTCTAGATGATGCCGCGCCGCGGGACAAGCGAACAAAACCTATTTGGGCGGCTGTTGGAGGAAATCCTGCACGATAACCTTCGGGGTCGCCGACGGATTGGCGGCCGGCATGGCCGGAGCTGCAGCAGGAGGCGTCGGAGGTTTCGGTATGGGTACGGGTATTCGTGCGGGGGCGGGTGTCGGTGCCGAGGTGACCTCGGTCACTTTCCGTGCGCCCGAATCCGTGACGGGGATCGAGGCAAGCGATGATTTGAACTCGGTATAGCGGGCGGGCTGGGGGGACGGCGCGGACGGCATTGCCTGTTTCGGCGCGGTCACGGCACCCTTATTGAATTCGATGACTGCGGGCATCACCCTGATCGGTTCTTTTGCCGTGCTGAACTCTCTCTGGGCGCCGTCATCGGATTTGGCAATATGAAAGTCCGCATTTTTTTGCGCCGCACCGAAAGGCGTTTCCTGCCGGAGCATCACGGGAGCGGGAGCGGATGAAGGCGAAGGGGTCGCCGCAGGGGTCGGTACGGGCATTGGGATCGTGCCTGATGCCGCAGGCTGAACCTTCAATCGCGCAAATTCCCCTACGGCACTTTGCGGAGGGACCGGGGGTCTTGGCGGAACATTGCCGGGCTTCATCTTTGACCATCCCGCACCGGAAAGGGCTTGGAGCGGCAAAGGGGGCGGGGTAGGCGTTTTCCCCGGTATGGCCGTTGCAATGATCCTCGGCCCATTCACATCTTTGATGATGGTGGACTTCGGCATGGCGTCCGCGGTCTGGTACACGGTGTCGATCTGTTGCTTGAGCGGCGCAAAGATCCTGTCGCGAAGGGCATTCTGGATCGCCGTCGCGGACTTCGGGTCGACGGCGGCCTGCTTCACCAACTCCTGCGCGAGATCGTCGGGATGGAGAAAGCCCAAAAGCACATATCCTGCGACACCCGCAACAATGCGTATCTTTTCCTTTGGGACATTCTCTTTGGTGGCGATATCCCAGATAAAATCGGAGCTCGCACTCGAAGTCAGCGCATCTCTGAGATTATCAGGGATGGTGTCCCAACGAGCGAGAATTTGATTTTCCAAAGGGATGACCATTGTTTTTGTTTCCGGTGTGATTATTTTCTCATTTTGTGGGCTCCGGTGCCGATCCCCCTGCGGGGTCCGTGAAACTGACAAACGTACTGTTATTGACCAAAACCTTTTCAAATTTCTCGGCCGCCCCTTCCAAATTCTTCTGGGCGCGATCCAGTCCCAAACGAGAGATTTCGGCCGCCTTTTGTTCGTCGTCAATATCCGACCTGTTTGCGATCTTTTCTATCTGCCCACCCACCCAAATTGTCTGAGCGTCGACTATTTTCGGGTAAATAGTTTGTATATTTTTCAATTCGCTACCCCTTAATTTGTTCATTATGGTCGGCAGAACTTCAGGGGTTTGCCTTGCGATACTTCCAAGACGCACGTTTTGTATATCGATATCTTCGGGGGTGGTCTTTTTTCCAAAGACATCTTTCATATTAACCTTGGCGAGGTCACCCTTCTTTTTGGTAAGGATGAGCTCGTCCATGGATTCTCTGAGAAGTGTCGTTGCGTCGACAAGATCGCCTTGCTTATGACCCTGAATCACATTGCCGTTCGAATCCTTAATGCCATCTTTTGCCGATACGGGAACCTGCAGTAGTTTCTGCGCTTCCACCTGGGAAACTCCTTTTTCGAGCGCGGCGCTATAGTCCTTGAGCGCGCGTTGGCAATTACGAATATCGGTATTGCTCAAGAAGAGGTCGTCGGCGTCGGCTGCCAAGCCTCCCTGTCCATAACGCTGGATCGCGTCTTTGTCGTCGACGATATCCCGGGCCTTCTTTCCATTCACCATGGTTTCCTCGGTGAGATATCCACCCTTTATGGCCGCAGCGAGATGCGCAAAGGTATCCTGCTTGTTCATTGAACCGCTAAGGTTGGCCAGCACCTCCTCTTTACCCTTGGGAACATTTTTTTGCGACGCCTCAACAAGGGCTTGGTTGGTTTGGATGCTCGATAAACCCCTACCCGCAAGGGATGCAAGGCGCTTTGCGCCGGGCACGTTGGCAAATTTTCCGATCTGACCGGACTGAAGCCGACGGGTGAGATTTTGTCCACCCGCGGCCTGCCATCCGCGCCGCGCCCCCTTCACCCCCTGCTTCTTGCTCCAATTACCCACAGCTGCTCCACCTTGTTTCATTACGCCCACTGCCGTTCCCGCCATCTTGATCCCCATCGAGTTCGCGGCGATCATGCCGCCGACAATGAGTCCCGCAAAGATGATCTCCCTAAGCGATGCCTCAATGATGGGAGTGAATAGGCTGCCAAGCAGGGCGGAAAGCGGGGCAAAGGCGCCACCAAGGGCAGTGGATGAGCTGAAGTAGGGAGTGAAATCCATTCCTCCGCTGGCTGACGGCTGCATAAGGAGCATTGCCAGATAGATGAAGAAGATGACGACGGGGCTGAAGAAGGTCCATCGGATGAATTGGTTCCACCAGCTATCCCAGTGAGTTTTGAAACCCGGGAAAACCCACGATGCCCATGCGAAAGGCATAAGGATGGCGAGTATAGCGATGTAAAGATAGCGTATCAAAAGGAGCAGGATGAAAGCCAGAAGGACCGCAATAATAATCACCAAGTTGACCACGGTCGCAAAGACGCCGAATATCGGCACAAATGTCTTTCCAAAAACGGTGCCGAGCGCGGAAAATGCGCCCGTGGCCGCGGAGACGCCTGCGGAATTGCCCGCCGTGGCTGCCGCCGTATTGACTGTCGTGAAGTTGTCCTGTGGCTGGAAGGTCCCCGCGAACGAAGTGGCGAATTTTGAATAACTGTCGAATCCCGAAGAGCTTGCGGTACATCCCCCGCCCGTGGGGTCGATGCAGTTTAGAAAATAATGCGTGAGCGAGTTGCCCAAGCCGAAGATCGGCGCCGCGATCACGAGGCCGAAGTTCACCAATATCGCGGCCACCACAAGTTTCCAAAGCAATTTCTTGATACCGTACGATTCGTTCCGCAGGATCGTCGCAATGGCGATGACGATGATGCCGAGCACGAACGCGAGGTTGGCGACCGAAAGAGAGATGGAGAATCCCGTCTGCACGAACGTGCTTTGGAACACGCCGTCGTTGATATTCAGGACGATCGCGACAAACCACATTTCGACGGCGACCACGATGCCGAGGATTCCGGCAATGAGTGTTGATGCGATCCACGCGAGACCGGATACGAACCCTCCGGTGATATCATCTAGGCCAAAGAAAGAAGCGTGGGTGATGTGGGTTGATGCCAGGAACATCACAAACACCGACAAGATCGCCGGGATCAGTATCTTCTTATCGGAGATGTGTTTTAAAAATTTCATGAAAGCACTATTGTACGTCGACTTCGCATGTCGCGGCGGTGTTATCGGTCGAGGCGGTCGCGGTCACATAATAAGTGCCGGTCGCACTATACGCCGCAAAGAAGGAATTACCGGTCGGAGTTGCCCCATTTCCATAATTCAACGAGCCCGGTGCGGACCAGGTATAAATAGGAGTTCCGTCGCTATTCTCATTCGCGGGGCAATTGCCGCCTGCGGCGCAGTTCGAGTCAATAGCGGCGCCCGCGGCGGAGAAGCTTACGCTTGCCTGGCTGGTCGATGCATTAAGGAATGTACTTTGGATCGAGGGGATACATTGTGTTGCGGTGGTGGAGGAGGGAGTGGAAAAGACCATACTGGAAGATGATACCCCTATGACACCCGAATCGGAGGCGCCACTACCGGTCCCCCCGTTGGTAAGGCCATCCAATTCTTTGGTGGAGTAACTGATAGCGGCCTGTGCAAGGCTGTTGAGCAATGAACTTGTCAAGGCGTTCAAAAGGCCGGCAATATTCTTTGCGCTTGTGATATTTTCCGCACCACTCTTAAGACCCGAAAAGAATCCCTGGCCGGTCGCTTGGCCAGGACTTGTGACCTTCGGGGCGGCACCGGTGCTCGCACAGGAACCATTGTTTGTTACAAGGACCGCGTTGGTTGGCAAACTTAAGCTCGAGTCACATACTGTGGTCGCATCAGCCGAGCAATTGGTTGCCGATGGCGTGGGGTCGCACATGGTCCCATCGAGCGTTCCGCCATCCGGGCAGGTGTAGTGGCTTCCATTTGGGTCGCTACCATCGGCGCATTTCGAACTGCCGATCCACCCTTGTTGTGCAGTGGTCTGGGTCTGTTGCGCCTGTTGGTTTTGGGATCCCGCAATGACCGCGGCATCGCGGGTCTGCACGGTGAGCGACCAGATGTTGCCGCCCGGCTGGAAGAGGCTTAAATAATTAGTGAGATTGTCGAAATGGTTATAGAAATTTTGGAGATTGTTGTTGAGTTGGCCGTTGAATTGAGCAAGACAGGAGTTTTTTTGCGCCACTGAGGGTGTTGAAAGAAGCAGGTTTACCGAAGGAGCCTGATAGCTCGGTATACATTCCGTCACTAGATTGTTTATTTTATTCACTGCGGCGGTTTGGAATGAGTTCACCATTTGGGTCCCAAAATCAGTAACAAAGCGCGGCGTACCACTTCCCTGGACCCATGTGAGCACCTTTCTTTGAATGAGGTTTGTAAGGACGTTGATCAGAATTTGCAAGGCAATATCCTCCACATACTGTTCAATCATCTTCCCCAGTTGAGCGGTATTCAGGGCAATAACTCCAGGATCAGTAACAACCCATTGTGCATGGGCGGTGGGGATGCCCAAAAAATCATTAATAAAGGCCACGGCTTTACTTTGCGGAGAGTTATTAAGAAGCGTCGATGTTTTGGTTGTGGCGGCAAAACGGCTCCAGCGGCCGGAAAAATCACTGATCGCAAGGTCATATTTTGTTTGCTCGCCTTGAAAAGTAAGAGAAGCCTTCAATGGGTCCGTTGCGGCCATGGAAACAAGCTGCGCAGAATTTTTTTCATAAACAAGAAGCTTTATAAAACTTTGCTGAAGTCCTACCATGGAACTCGGGGTAGGAATGGCCGCCGCGGCCTGGAGGGTTTCTTGGATCTGGCTAATAACCGCAGGCGCATCGGCAGAATTTTTTTGTCCAAGAACGCCTCCAATATTGGTGCTGATAATATATTTTTGATATATATCGTTGAAGGCGGCTGTATAGGTGGCGATACTTTCGGAAGAATTATCGCCGGTAGTGGTTATTTTTATTTTTGCCACTTCCGCGTCCCAATCCGGCGCTTTGAAATTTGTGAAAGAAGGATCGCTCGACAATGCTTGAGCGACCGCCTGAGTGTCGGGTTCGTTGAAATTTGAGTTGCCACTACTGTCAACGGTCGCGCCATTGGGATTCGCGGCGACAAGGCCGTTCAAGAACGAATCCGCAAATACATTAGTGAGGTTATTTGGATCGCTCGCCACGGCTGCGGTGGATGTGGTCTGAATAGCACTCAACACTTCTGCTGCGTTACCTTGCAGCGAGCCGGTATCCACGAACGCATTCATGCCGGCGGACCCCGACGATGTGCCGAGCGCCGACCCGATGCCGGCGATCTTGGGTCCGGCGGCGGTCTTCGCGCCGGACGGCGACGTGAGGGTTCCCGCGAACGAGAGGATAAGGCCCGAACCCACCGCGGCGGCGGCGAGGATCAGGAATCCGGAGATCAATTTCTTGACATCGATCATTATATTCAATTATAACCCTAATTCGTTTATTTGCTATCCGTTTTTATCCCCAGGGCTTCGCCGGGGTGCCGCCGTTCCTGGGCGGCACCTCAAAAAAGCAGTTCGGCGAGGCGGACAATGTTCTCTATGGAAAGATCCTGTGGCCGCGAGGTGGGAGCAAGGCCCATCTTCCCCATAGCGTGCACTATTTGTTCCTTTGAAAGACTCTTTTTTTCCGCGGCGGCAAGATTGTTAATGAGCATCTTCCGTGGTTGGGCAAATATCGTCCTTACCGCCTCATAATAGAGGGCGGGCGGGACGGGAAGTGGGTCCTTTTTGGTGACGAGCGCGATCACTGCCGAGTCGATCTTCGGAGGCGGCGAGAAATCGCCTTTCGGCACATGGACGACGATCTCCGCGGCGGCCCAGAACTGCACGCTCGCCGCAAGTCGGTTCATTTCGGGCGCCGCGGCAACGATCCTTTCCGCAACTTCGCGCTGGACCATGAAGACGCACCGCTCGGGCCTCCGTTCCGGTTCGAGATCGCTTATGATCCGTAAAAGTTTTCCGGTGATGTAATAAGGAAGATTGCCGGCGAGTTTGGATGCGGATGTGGATGTGGTGCCGATCATGTCCGGCAAAACCTTCAGGGCGTCGTCGCATGTGACCGCAACCTCCATGCCGATCTTTTCGTCGGCCAATCTTTTGCGCAGACCGTCCGCGAGCCGCGGATCTTTTTCGATCACCGCGAGCGACGCTCCCGCGGCGACGCATGCATGCGCGAGCGGTACGGTGAGTTCGCCGTGCCCCGGGCCGATCTCGATCACCGCGTCATGCGCATCGAGCGAGAGCGCGTTGACGATCTTTTTCGCCACCGCGCCGTTCTTCAGAAAATGTTGACCGAGTTTTTGCATGGATAAATATATTTTTTTGAAATGACGTTCGTAGAGATCTCTGCGGGCGACTAATCGAATTGCACGACATTCTCCTCTTCCCAAAAGGAATCACCATTGTCGCCACGGTTATCGTCGCTGTGTCCACTACCATCATCGCCGTTGCCGCCTTCTTTTTCAAGCCTGACGAATTCTTCCGGTATCTCGCCGATGAACCGTGAAGGGATGCCGTAGAAGCTGAGAGAAAGTTTTTTTCGCGCGCGGGTCATTGCGACATACATCAGGCGCCGCTCCTCTTCGAGCGCCGCCTCGTTCTCGATCGAGCGGCCATGAGGAAGGAATCCTTCGGCGGCCCCCGCAATAAAGACCGAATCGAACTCCAGCCCTTTTGCGAGGTGGATCGTCATGAGATTCACTTCCCGCCCTTGATCCATGGGCTTTTTCCCGATCTCGTCCGCCGCCTCAAGCAGGCTGAGCCGCTCAAGGAGCGCGTCGAGGTCCGTGAACTCCGAGGCGAACGCGATGAGCTCGGTGATATTCTCCTCCCGCTCGTCCGCGTTCAGGAAGTTCCCTTCGAGGTATTCGAAATAATTGAAGGCTTCCAGGAATATCTTGATCGCGTTGAGCGGTGTGATCGCGTCGCCCGTCGCGCCCGTCGCGCCCGCCGCCGTCACCCGCGCGCCGAACTCCGCGAAGCGGCGCTTGGTGAGGTTTTTTTCCAACCGCTCCTTCGCAATCCCGTCCTTGCGGTTCGAGATATAGCGGAGCGCCGAGACCACGTCCTTCACCTCTTTGCGTTCATAAAATTTCAAACCGCCGAATATCCGGTACGGGATATTATAGCGGATGAGCGCTTGCTCGATCGCGCGCGATTGCGCGTTCGTACGATAAAGGATGCCGATGTCGGCGCGCGCATCGCCGGCGCGGATCTTCTTGATCTGCTCCGCGATCCACTCCGCTTCGTCGTTCTCGCCCCACGCCTCGAAGAGTGTGATCGGTTCGCCGTCGGGATTCTGTGTCCAGAGATTCTTCGGCGTGCGGAACCGGTTGTTCTTCACGACCGCCGCCGCCGCTTTTATGATCGTGCCGGTCGAGCGGTAGTTTTCTTCAAGGAAGTGCACCGCCGCACCCTTCCATTCCTTGTCGAAATTCAGAAAGGTCGCGATGTCCGCATAGCGCCAACTGTAGATCGTTTGTTCATCATCCCCCACCACGCTCAGATTTCTGTGTTCCCTGGCAAGGAGCGACACAAGTTCGTACTGCTTCGGGTTGATGTCCTGATATTCGTCGACAAGGATCACGTCGAACATCGATTGATATTTCGCGAGGACCTCCGGATGGGTCTTGAAAAGCGTGGTGACCTTTTCAATGAGGTCGTCGAAGTCGAACGCATTGTTCTTTTTTAGCAGCTCCTCGTATTTCTCAAAGACCCGCATTACGCGCGCTCTCTTTTCGGAGGACGACGAGAGTGCCGGATCTTTTTTCATCGCCGCCTCCATACCAAGATTCTTTATCTCCGATATTTTTTGATCGAAATATGCGGGAGTTTCCTGAGTCGCCCTTTGGCGCTTGGTCATCGGGAAAATGTCGTCGTCATTCACCTTTTTGGGAGGCAACACCTCCTTGACCGCCTTTTTGACGAGATCGAACGAGTCATGGGCATCAAAAATGGCGAAATTGGGCTCGCGACCCACCTTTCCGCATTCTTTTCGGAGTATTTTGGCGCCGAGAGCATGAAAAGTCCCCAAAAACGGGCCTTTTCGGTTCACCCGGCGGGCCATTTCCTTTGCGGCCTTGTTGGTAAAAGTGATGGAGCATATCCGTTCAGGAGGAATACCATCGTCGATAAGCCGGATGATACGGCTGGTAAGGGTCTTGGTCTTCCCTGTTCCCGCGCCCGCCACTATTAATAGAGGGCCGTATTTGGCATCAATTGCCGCCTTTTGGGCCGGATTAAGGGCCTCGCCGGCGGTTTTTGGGGCAAAACCGGCCTTTTGAAGTTCTTCCTTAGGGGGTTGAGTCTGTCTTGGCATTGTGGTAGTATAAAGCCATTAGTATTATTTTGGAAAAAACTAAAAAAGAGTACGTGCCATTAGGAGTGGCTGTTTTTTTGGTCATGGGCGGCTTGCTCGCAAGCTCGGCTTTTATCAATAAAAACGGGTCTCTTGGCGGGAATGGCGTATTGGGTGGGGTGGCGATCGTTTCAAGCGCTTATGGAGCCCAGCCAAGCCGGGCCGGAGGCGATCTCGCGATGGTCAATACCCAAAACAGCTCATTTTTGGCGTCTCTCAGTTATGGGAACGGCAACGACGGTAATTATATCACCCAAGAGGAAAGCGCGTCGTTCAATAATGACGAAGGCCTGGTCAGGGATTCCGGTGGCGTGTTCAGCGAACAGACAAACCAATCCGGCATCGTGAATTACACCGTCCAGCAGGGTGACACACTTCCCTCAATCGCAGCATATTTCGGCGTATCCGTGGACACTATAATGAGTGCGAATTCCAAGACGAAGTCGGAAGCCGTCGTTCCGGGAGCGATATTGAAGATATTGCCGGTCTCGGGCGTCCTCTATATATCAAGGAAGGGAGATACCCTGCAGTCCGTCGCTTCCTCTTTCAATGTGCAGGCCGACCAGATCGTCAACGCAAATCCTTCGGTCAATCTTGATCCCAATCCCCCGCTGAACATCTCATTTATCAACCCCGGTACCTCGCTTATCATCCCGGGCGGAAAGAGCGCACTCACCACATCTCCTTCAGTCGGTAGCTGAAGGCTTCCGCCAAATGTTCCGCCGATACCGAGTCCTCACCTTCGAGGTCGGCGATCGTGCGCGCCACCTTCAATAGCCGATAATATCCCCGCGGAGAAAGATCGTTCTTTTCGACCGCCGCCAGGAATGTCCGCGCATCTTTGCCAAGGTGCACGGCGTGCCGGGCCTCGCGCGGTCCCATCTCCGAGTTTGTCTTTGAGAACGATATCCCTCCTTCTTTTAAAAAACGTTCCCGCTGGCGCGTAAGCGCCCCGGCGACCCTTCTCCCGATCTCGATCGTGGCGGTCCTCCGATCTTCCCCTTCGTCCAATGTTCCCATGTCGACCCTGCCCACCTTTATTTGCAGATCGATACGGTCAAGAAGCGGTCCGGAGATCCTCCTTTGATATTTGATCACTTCATATGCGGAACATTTACATTCCTTCACGGGGTCGCCGTAATATCCGCACGGACACGGATTCATTGCCGCCACAAAAACGAACCGCGCGGGGAATGTCGAGCATCCCCTTGCTCTCGCAACGCGCACCACTCCGGACTCGAGAGGTTGTCGCAAGGCTTCGAGGGTGCTCCGCGGAAATTCAGGAAGTTCGTCGAGGAAAAGTATTCCCCGATGGGCAAGGCTTATCTCGCCGGGCCGTGGTTCCTGTCCCCCGCCGATGAGCGCCACGGGCGAGATCGTCTGATGCGGCGCCCGGAACGGTCTTTCCCGGATAAGCCCGTTCGAACACAATCCCGCAGCGCTCCATATTTTGGTCACGTCGATCGCTTCCTCTATGGTGAGCGCGGGCATGATCCCCGCAGCGGCGCGCGCAAGAAAACTTTTTCCGACGCCGGGAGGTCCGACAAAAAGAACATTATGCCGTCCCGCCGCCGCAATAGTAAGCGCCCGCTTTGCATTCTCCTGACCGCAGATCTCGGAAAAATCGGGAACATCGGATAGGATTCCTTTCGGCCGCTCGGGATATGGTTCGCGTCGCAGTGGCATCGTTCCCCCAAGCATGCCGATCGCTTCGTCGAGTGTCTCGATCGGAACGACGGCGATATTTTTTATCACTGCGGCCTCGCTTGCGTTCCGTCTCGGAAGGAACACATATCGGAATCCCGCCCGCGCCGCGCGCTCCGCAATGTTGAGTGCGCCGTTCACCGGCCGCAATCTTCCGTCGAGCGCGAGCTCTCCTAAAAATATCTTATCGCGCGTTCCAAAATCTTTGATCTGTTTTGTGGCAAGAAGATAGCCAAGTGCGATCGCGAGATCGTAATGCGACCCGTTCTTTTTCATATCGGCCGGCGCAAGGTTGATGGTGATCTTCCGATTCTCCCGGTTCGGCGGTTTCACTCCCGAGTTTTTGAGCGCCGAGTTCACGCGTTCCCTCGCTTCGTTGAGAGACTTGTCAGCGAGCCCCACAATATTGAACGCATGAAGGCCGATGTTGATGTCCGCTTCGACCTCGATCAATCTGGCATCGATGCCGTCCAACTCCCCCGAATAAACGCGCGCGAGATTTTTCTTCATACAGGAAGTTAACCATAAGGTCGATAAAGAAAAGATAAAGACGAAAAATCAAAAAAGGCCACCATCGTAATGGCCGGCCCTTTTTGGCATTCCCTACCCTTAAGAATATTTTTTGATCAGTCTTCGGCCCGCACTGCGCACGCTTTGCAGAGGGTTGCTTCGGGGTTCATGTCGAGAACCTCGCTCTCTATCTCCTTCCCGCATTTCTCGCATTTGCCGTAAGTGCCGGAGTGGATTTTGCTCAAGGCCACATCGATCTCGTCAAGCCGCCGCTTCAGGTCTTGAGCGACCGCGAGCTGATTCCCTATCTCCTCCGCCTCATCGGTCTCTTCCTCGAATCCGTCGACGTCCTCGCCGAAATCAACCGGCTTCTCCGACTGCTTTATTTCCTCCAACAAAAGGAGGCGCTCCTTCTCCAACTTATTTTTATAATCATTTAATGTTTCTTGTTTCATAATTGTCTAAGGATAAGTCCTATCCCGTGGCCGAGTCAATAGACGCGGTGGCTTTGTGTACGGATTGGATATCGGCAAATAGGCTTATGCACAAGGGTAAGATATCAATCGGCAAAAACCAGATGTGGAAGTAGGAAAATTGCGATTTTGCCGCATTGCCGCATTTATCACTTTTTAATGGAATAACCCGATAATAGCGTAAAACATAGCGTAAAACAAAATTGTTTTACAAAAGTGTTTAGCGTAAAACAACATTTAAATTCAATTAATGATTTAAATTGTGTTTAGCGTAAAACAACAATTTAATTAATTTAAATAGGAAAACATTTTAATTAGCCAAAAACAAGCAAAATATTAAAAAAAGATTAAATTTAATTTAAATTGTGTTTAGCGTAAAACAACATTTAAATTCAATTAATTACATCATTATTAATAATGGACACGAAAACCATCGGAATTTTAGGGGAGAATATCGCAGTAAGGTATTTAATTAAAAATGGATATAAAGTCATCAATCGAAACCTCAAGGAGGGATTCGACGAAATAGATATAATTGCAATGGGTAAGGACGGGACCTTGATCTTCTTTGAGGTAAAAACCGCGGTGATGCCAAACGGTATGACCGGACCCGAGTTTTATGGATTTATGCCGGAAGATCATTTGACACAACAGAAGGTAAGACGGATTTCTCGTGCCTGTTGGAAGTTCGCAGACCGCCATCGGCATCTCATAAATGAAGAAACGGGGTGGAGGATAGACCTCATAGCGATCACCATAAAAGAGGATGACAGATATAGCCTTCATCACTATAAAAATGTCTGACCCGGGTGGTGGCGGGCGCACGATCGGTAGCGAAACCTTCTTGACAAGGCACCCTTTTGGAAATATAGTAGAGAGGTAATGGAAGACCGCTTGAAGCGGTCTTTTTTAAAAAACGGGAAAACAAAAATCAAATGCTTAACATAAAAGAACTGACCAAGGCGTTGAAGCAGGTCGCGGATGAAAAAGGGCTTGAGCCCGATCAGGTTTTGGATGTGATCGAGTCGTCGATCGCCGCGGCATACAAGAGGGAATACGGCGAGCGCGGCGAGACGGTAAAATGCAAACTCGATCAAAAGACCGGAGAGTTGCATTTTTGGCAGGTGAAGACCGTGGTTGACGAGACGACGGTGCGGTTCGTTGAGGAAGGGGAGGGTGAGGAGGATGGCGCGGCGACCGGAGAGAAAACGGAAGTTCAGAATCAGGAGCAGAACGATGACGACGAGCAGAAGCTTCCACGCTTCAATCCGGAGAGGCATATCACTTTGGAGGAAGCGAAGAAAGTGAATCCCGAAGCGCAGGTCAACGAGGAGGTCGCGTTCCCGCTCGAGACCTATGAGGAGTTTGGAAGGATCGCCGCGCAAACGGCGAAGCAGGTCATTCTGCAAAAACTCCGCGAGTCGGAGCGCGATTCCATTTTGAGCGAATGGCGCGGCAAGGAAGGTCAGATCGTGAGCGGCGTCATCCAGCGTTTCGAGCGCGGAAATATTTTCATCGACCTCGGAAGGACGATCGGCGTCATGTTCGCGAACGAGTCGATCCCCAGCGAGCACTATCGGGCAGGGGAGAGGCTTCGGTTCCTGGTGCTCGCGGTGCAGGAGGATACGCGCTTGCCGGGCATCATTCTTTCCCGCTCCCATCCGCGCTTCGTCATAGAACTTTTCCGCATGGAGGTGCCTGAGCTTATGGAGGATAGCATCGAGATCAAAGCGATCGCGCGCGAGCCGGGCAACCGGACGAAGATCGCGGCGGTGTCGAAGGCCGATGGCGTGGACCCGGTCGGCGCACTGGTCGGACAGCGGGGTACGCGCGTGATGGCGGTGAACAACGAACTTGGGAACGAGAAGATCGACATCGCCGAGTGGTCCGACGATCCGGAGAAGTTCATCGCGAATGCACTCTCACCCGCGAAGGTCGAAAAGGTGGAGATCCTGCCGCGGCGCGAAGCGCGCGCATATGTTCCGGAGAACCAGCTGAGTCTGGCGATCGGAAAAGGAGGACAGAACGTGCGTCTTGCGGCGAAGCTTACGGGATGGAAGATCGATGTGCGTTCGCAGGCGAATCCCGAAGAGGTCCAGGAAGGGGGGATTGCCGGACTTGTCGATGCCGAAAGCGGCTCCGACCAGATCCCGGCGCAGGATGACGACGAGAAAGAGGATATCGCGGTATAAAATTTCAAAACACAACCATGTCACTTATCTCATATCTGTTTATCTTCACGCCGATCGCCTTGGCGATCGTCTACAGTGCGGTCCTCGTTCTTTGGCTCAGGAAGCAGGCGCCGGGCGATGCAAAAATGATGGAGATATCGAAAGCGATCCAGGAAGGATCGATGGCATATCTCAACCGGCAATATAAGACGGTCGCGGTGGTGGCGATCGTGCTTGCGGCGATCATCTGGCCGACGCTCGGGTGGCCGGTCGCGGTCGCGTTCCTGGTGGGCGGCTTTATTTCCGCACTCACCGGCTATATCGGTATGAACGTGGCAGTGCGCGCAAACGCGAAGACCGCGGAGGCGGCGAAGAAAGGTTTGTCGCCGGCGCTCTCGCTCGCGTTCCGCGCGGGTTCGGTCACGGGACTTTTAGTGACGGCACTCGGACTTCTCGCCGTCGCCGGAACATGGTTCATCTCGGGCGGGGATATAGAGACGCTCATCGGCCTCGGGTTCGGCGCGAGCTTGATATCGATCTTTGCGCGTCTTGGCGGAGGCATCTATACAAAGGCGGCGGATGTGGGCACCGACCTTGTCGGTAAGGTTGAAGCGAACATTCCGGAGGACGATCCGCGGAATCCGGGAGTCATTGCGGACAACGTCGGCGACAACGTCGGCGATTGCGCCGGTATGGCGGCCGACCTCTTCGAGACGTATGCGGTGACGCTCACTGCGGGCATCCTGCTCGGCTCGCTCACCACGGCGATCTCCGGCACGGTCGGATTCCCGTTGCTTCTTGGCGGGGTTTCGATCATCGCCTCCATTCTCGGTACGTTCTTTGTGCGCCTCGGTAAGAACGGCTCCATCATGGGAGCGCTCTATAAGGGGATGGCCGCTTCGCTCATCCTTGCGGCGGTGGGATTCTATTTTATCTCCATGTACGTGTTCGGCGACAACTATCTGAACATTTTCCTTTCGTCGCTCATTGGCCTCGCAGTGACCGCGCTCATGGTGGTGATCACCGATTACTACACCGCGAAGAAGTTCCGTCCGGTGAAGTCCATCGCCGAAGCATCGAAGTCGGGACACGGCACCAACATCATCATGGGTCTCGCGGTGGGAATGGAATCCACCCTGCTTCCGGCATTCGTGATCGCGCTCGGTATTCTGGCGAGCTTTGCGCTCGACGGGATCTACGGCGTGGCGATCGCATCGGTTGCAATGCTCTCCGTCGCGGGTATCATCGTCTCGATCGATTCGTTCGGGCCGATCACCGACAATGCCGGCGGCATCGCGGAGATGACGAAGCAGCCGGAAGAGGTCCGCAAGATCACCGACTCGCTCGATGCGGTGGGGAACACCACGAAGGCGATCACAAAAGGATACGCGATCGCATCCGCGGGGCTTGCGGCACTCGTGCTCTTCTCGAGCTATGCGAGCGAGGTCAAGAATGTAATATTCGATCTGAGCAACCAGTATGTACTCGTAGGGCTTCTGCTCGGTGCGGCGATGGTCTATTTCTTCGCGTCGCTGACGCTCCGTTCCGTGGGCCGCGCGGCGGGCGCGGTGGTGGATGAGATCCGCCGCCAATTCCGCGAGATCAAAGGCATCATGGAGGGGACCGCAAAGCCGGAATACGGAAAGGCGGTCGACATCGTGACCAAGGCGGCGATCAAAGAGATGATTGTCCCGGCGCTCGTGCCGATCGTCGGCGTGTTGGCGGTGGGATTCCTGCTCGGCGCGGAAGCATTGGGAGGATTGCTGATCGGCGTCATTGTGGGAGGCCTGTTCATGGCCATGTCGATGACGGCGGGCGGCGCGGCATGGGACAACGCGAAGAAGTATATAGAGGACGGGAACTTCGGCGGCAAGGGTTCCGAGGCGCATAAAGCGGCGGTTACGGGAGATACGGTCGGGGATCCGTACAAGGACACTACCGGCCCGGCGATCAACCCGCTTATCAAAGTGGTGAACATCATCGCGCTTCTGATTGTGAAATTCCTCCACTAAGCAACGGTCTTCTTCGGCTCGAATAATAATCAACACTATTATTATGACCAACTACAAAAAAGCATCGCGGGGCGATGAGGAATACTCACAGTACCTCATTCCGACGGTCATCGAGAAGACGAGTAATGGCGAGCGGGCATACGACATCTATTCACGTCTCCTTAAGGAGCGCATCATCTTCCTGGGTGGGCCGGTGAGCGACGGGATGGCGAACACGGTGATCGCCCAGCTCCTTTTCCTTGAGCACGAGGACCCCAAAAAAGACATCAAGCTGTACATCAACAGCCCCGGGGGGTCGGTGACGGCGGGCATGGCGATCTACGACACAATGCAGTATGTGAAGCCGGACGTATCGACGATGTGCGTCGGTATTGCGGCCTCGATGGGGGCGTTTTTGCTCGCGTCGGGCAAAAAAGGAAAGCGGTTCGTGTTGCCGAATTCGGAGATCCTCCTCCACCAGGTGGCGGTGGACTCGATCGGCGGGCAGGCAACGGAGATCGAGATCTCGGCGCGGCAGATCCTGAAGACGAAGCAGCGCCTGAACCAGGTGCTCGCGAAGCACACGGGGCAGTCGCTCGCGAAGATCGAGAAGGATACCGAGCGGGACTTCTGGCTTTCCGCCGAGGAGGCGAAGGCTTACGGGGTGATCGACGAGATCATCAAGAAATCCTAGGTTTTCCGGGGTTTGCCCCATTCGGCAATCCGGCAATAAAAAAGACTTATTAAGAAGTTATCCACAGGGTCCCACTGGCCAACCAGTGGGATTTTGCTATACTGGGAGTAGGCCTTTTAGAAGTTCATATCAATTCAACCCGCCTATGGCGGTCTTTATCCGGCAATTTTGCCGCATTCCTTGGTGCTCGAAAACACCATGCTGTTTCTTATCCTATCTCAAGGGCAATCCCATTATTCTATTGAATCAAGGGCTTGCCCTTTGTTCGTTTTGGGGCGGTATTTGAATAATAAAAAGCGCGCCCGTATGGTTGGGCGCGCGAACTATCAGCTGTAAAAGGAGGTCATTTGCGCCGTGCCGCTTCGATCTTTATAGCGACAATGGCTCGGACATCGGCGGCGGAAAGGCCATGCTCCGGATCGGCGGCGGCGAGCGCGACATTTGTCTCGAAAAACTCCGCGTGCCCGGCAAGTTTCAAAAAAACGAGCTGGCGGACGCGGTAATCGAGCATTCCTTGATCGTGTTCGTTGTGGGTGCCGCTGAGGACATACATGGCGTGCTTCATGGCCTCGCTCACGTATTTTGCGCGACGAAGCACGAGTTCACTGTCGAATACGGCCTGCGCGGCGTGGGTGATGGTGATGCGTAACCGCCCGTATTCCTCGATAGCGATGGATTTGATGGCGAACCCTTCCGGTGTAATGGAAAAAGATCCGAGGTCGATCCAAAAGGATGGAAGAATCGTTGTGAGAAAGCGAAGATGCGAAAGATATTTATTCCCCATCACCGCCAGTGAATATCCCGGCGAATGAACGATCGGCTTCTCGCTCACCACCCGCGAGCCGTAGAGAGGGATCGCATCCTCTCCCTCGGGGAGGCACCTCGGTTCTTCCCCTTCGAAGAGCCTGACGATGGTTCCGGCGGCGGTCCTGACGATCGGCCAACGGTGCATGATGCGGTGTTCGTTCCCGACGAAGTCCCCGTCAAATCCACAGACGACGGCCGAAGCAAAATCGATTTGAGCGTCCATTTCTCTCCTTTTGAAATGCAGTGCATATAATAGCATTTGACTATATCGCCGTCAAGATGTAAAATGCGGACAGCGTTGAAGAAGGAGAGTGCCCAATGGGCCAACAATTATCAAGGAAATATGTCATCTATGGGGTGAGCAAAGAGGAGATGTCCTCGATTCCGCCCAAAAGAAAAAACGAAGTGATTCTCTGTGAGATCTGGAGCGAGCTTCCCCCGTTCAGCTTTGCCGAAGTTCCGGCGGGCGGCGGCAAAAAGGCCCTTCGCGCAGAAGGGGATGGCCTTTATGTATACGTTCCGCCATCGACGGTGGATGAGCTGGAAAAGCGGCGGCCGCTTCTCCGTGCGTTCAGTCACCCGCTCAAGGGAGCTCACTTCTTTTGGGTGGAACCCATCCCGGCGAACAGCTATGAGGACGTGTTCCTCGCCACGCAGGCGTTCAACAAAGAGCAGCTGAGCAGAGCGAGGATCCCGCATCACTAAAAGTCATATTCCCAATTGTAGCCCCGCGCAAAAGTGCGGGGATTTTCTTATTCATCGCTCTTGATACAAATAACATCCTCTTTTTTAACTGCCCCAAGAATTTCAAGGAGATCATCGAGTGCAAGCGCGACACAACCATCGGTCGGTGAATAATTCTTCCGGGCAACATGCATAAAAATCGCACTCCCTTTGCCGGGAATCACCGGGTTGTCATTATACCCCAAGACGACGATCACGTCATAGATGTTATCGTCTCGCCAAAGGTGTTCCGTGCTTGCTCGATAGGGAAGCTCGACGGGTTGATTGTAAGAAGAATCATTCGGATCGTCGCACCAAGCATTATTTGGTCCAAGTGCTTTTAGGGGTAGTTCGGTCTCAATTTTGGGGATCCTGTCTGCGCGATGCCAGATATATCGAAGCGGAAAGCACCCCGCCGGCGTCGCTCGATCACCTTCCATTTTGTGCTTTATGATTCCGCCCGCGCCCAACGAGCATTGATATTCCCTACCTTGCCAAGTCAATATGCCTGCTCGGGAGATTAAAATCTTTTTCATCCCATTCATTAAACATCATT